>CAYZXP010000001.1:0-25552 GCA_964482415.1 uncultured Bifidobacterium sp.
TTTTTCCGCCGCGACGCCGTGCGGTAGAATGAAGACCGTCGCGGGTGTAGTTCAATGGCAGAACGGCAGCTTCCCAAGCTGCATACGAGGGTTCGATTCCCTTCACCCGCTCCAGCCTCCGGAGCATCCCGGCGGCCTGTGACATAATCCTGCGCCCGGCGCGCCTTGCGCCGCTTTTCTCCCGCCCGCCATGACCGATTCACCGAAAGACCCGACCGAGCGCAGCATGCTGTATGACCCGACCGAGCGCCGCATCCGCAGCTTCGTCACGCGTGCCGGCAGGCTGTCGACCGGACAGGCGCGGGCGCTGGAAGCGCTGGGGCCGTCGTACCTCCTGCCGTACCAGAAAGATTTGCTCGACGTCGGCGCAGCGTTCGGCCGCCACGCGCCGACGATCCTCGAGATCGGCACCGGCATGGGCGAGACCACCGCGCATATCGCGGGGCTGATGCCGGAGAAGAATTTCATCGGCGTCGAAGTGCACACGCCCGGTATCGGCAGCCTGCTGAAGCTGATCGGCGAACAGGGGCTGCAAAACCTGCGGCTGATCCAGCATGACGCGTTCGAAGTCATCACCCACATGCTCGCGCCGGAATCGCTGGCTGGCGTGCATGTGTTCTTCCCGGACCCGTGGCACAAAGCTCGCCACAACAAACGCCGGCTGATCCAGGGACCGTTCGTGCAGCTGCTGGCCTCGCGCATCGCGAAAGGCGGCTACCTGCATTGCGCGACCGACTGGGAGGAATATGCGGAGCAGATGCTCGAAGTGCTGTCAGCCGAACCGACGCTGAAGAACACGGCCGACGGCTTTGCGGAACGGCCGGACTACCGGCCGGTGACGAAGTTCGAGAACCGCGGCCTGAAGCTCGGGCACGGCGTCTGGGACGTGGTGTTCCGGAAGATCTGAAAAGATTCTCAAGTCAAACTTGAGAAGTTCAGTCACCATGCCATGAGCCATGGTGCTCGCGAAGGTCTGGCGATCGCCGGCCGCGCCGGCGTCGCTCAGTCGCTCTCCTGCCCGGCCACCAGCGCAATCAGCTGCGCGCCGTAAGTCTCCAGCTTCTTCTCGCCCACGCCGGATACATGGCGCAGCTCGTCGAGCGTGACCGGCATCGCGCGCGCGATCTCGCGCAGCGTCGCATCGTGGAAGATAACGTAGGCCGGCACATTGTGAGAACGCGCGGTCTCCACGCGCCACCAGCGCAGCTTCTCGAACACCGCCTGCTGCGGCGCCGACAGGCTGATCTCCTCGAAGCCGCTGGCTTTGGAGGGTGCGCGCCGCGCCTTGTCCGGCTTGCGGTAGCGACGCATCGCAATACTGCGCTCACCCTTCAGCACCGCGCGCGACGCCTCCGGCAGCGTCAGCGCGCCATAGTTTTCATGGTCGATCTCGACCAGACCGAGCGCGATAGCCTGCCGCAGTATCGCGCGCCACTCGGCCTCGCCCTTGTCCGAGCCGATGCCGAAGGTGGACAGCTTGTCATGCCCCCACTGCCGGACCTTTTCCGAGTCACTGCCGCGCAGCACATCGAGTACGTGCACTGCGCCGAAGCGCTGGCCGACACGATAGATGGCCGACAGCAGCTTCTGCACCGACTCGGTCGCGTCGAATGATTGCGGCGGGTTCAGGCAGGTATCGCAATTGCCGCAGCGCTCGGACTGCTGCCCAAAATAATCGAGCAGGTGCACGCGGCGGCAGCCAAGCGTCTCGCACAGCCCGAGCATCGCATCGAGCCGCGCCGACTGCATCCGCTTGAACGCCGGATCGGCGTCGGATTCGTCGATCATCCGCCGCTGCTGGACCACGTCCTGCAGGCCGTAGGCCATCCACGCATCGGCCGGCAGCCCGTCGCGGCCGGCACGACCGGTCTCCTGGTAATAGCCCTCGATGCTCTTCGGCAGGTCGAGGTGCGCGACGAAGCGCACGTCGGGCTTGTCGATGCCCATGCCGAACGCGATGGTGGCCACCATCACCACACCCTCTTCGCGCAGGAACTTGTCCTGGTGCTTGCGGCGCAGGTCGCTGTCCAGGCCCGCGTGGTACGGCAGGGCCGGGATGCCCTGCGCCTGGAGCTCGGCCGCCGTCTTCTCGACCCTCGCGCGCGACAGGCAGTAGACAATGCCGGCATCGCCCGCATGTTCGCCGCGGATGAAGTCGAGCAGCTGCCGCTTCACGGTCTCTTTCTCGACGATCTGGTAGCGGATGTTCGGCCGGTCGAACGACGAGATGAACTGGCGCGCGCCGTCCAGCTGCAGCCGGTGCACGATCTCGTCGCGCGTCTGGAAGTCGGCAGTCGCGGTCAGCGCGATGCGCGGCACCTGCGGATAGCGCTCGTGCAGCACCGACAGCCGGATGTATTCGGGACGGAAGTCATGTCCCCACTGCGACACGCAGTGCGCCTCGTCGATCGCGAACAGCGCGATGCGCGCGGAATCGAGCAGTTCAAGGCAGCGCGGCGTCATCAAGCGCTCGGGGGCGATGTACAGCAGGTCGAGTTCGCCGCGCCGCAGCGCGCGCTCGATGCGCAGGGTCTCATCGAAATCCTGCGTCGAATTCAGGAAAGCCGCGCGCACACCCAGTTCGGCAAGTGCATCAACCTGATCCTGCATCAAGGCGATCAGCGGCGAGATGACGACGCCGCAACCGTCGCGCAGCAAGGAAGGGATCTGGTAGCACAGCGACTTGCCGCCGCCGGTCGGCATCAGCACCAGTGCGTCGCCGCCGCCGGCGATCAGATCGATGATGTCGGCCTGCTCGCCTCGGAAGGCGGGATAGCCGAACACGCTCTGCAATACATGCAGCGCGCGTGCGCGCAGGTCGTCGGCCATCGACTTATTCAGCCCAGACGACCCAGCCGGTCGACGCGGTGACGAGCACCAGCAGGCCGAACACGATCCGGTACCAGGCGAAAGCGGTGAAATCATGCGTGCTGATGAAGCGCAGCAGCCAGCGCACGCAGAGGAAAGCCGAGACGAAGGCAGCGAAGGCGCCGAGGCCGAACATGGGCAGGTCGGCCGCCGACAGCAGCGCGCGCTCCTTGTACAGCGAATAGATCGTCGCACCGAACAGCGTCGGTATCGCGAGGAAGAAGGAAAACTCGGTAGCCGCGCGGCGCGACAGGCCGAAGGCCATCGCGCCGATGATGGACGCGCCGGAACGGCTGGTGCCGGGGATCAGCGCAAAGCATTGCGCGAGACCGACCTTGAGCGCATCGAGCGCGCTCATGTCATCGACCGAATCGACGCGCGGCGTCAGGATGCGGCGGTTGCGCCGCTCGACCGCGAGGATCACGAAGGCGCCGATGATGAAGGCCAGCGCCACCGGTACCGGCGCGAACAGATGCTGCTTGATCGCCTTGCCGAAGATCAGGCCCAGCACGACTGCCGGCAGGAACGCCACCAGCAGGTTGACGACGAAGCGGCGTGCCGCGATGTCGCGGCGGAAATTCAGCAGCACGCTGAAAATCTTCACCCGGTATTCCCAGCACACGGCGAGCATGGCGCCGGCCTGGATGACGATCTCGAACACCTTGACTTTGTCGCCGGTGAAATTCAGCAGGCTGCCTGCAAGGATCAGATGGCCGGTCGACGAGATGGGCAAAAACTCAGTCAGTCCCTCGACGATGCCCATCAGGACGACTTTGATTACCAGGGAAATTTCCATTCAGGGGAGAGGCGGTGCAGGGGGCAGGCGCAGGTCGTTGGCGAATCCGGAACCTGCGCTTGCCCTTGCAGGAACGGACTATTTTGCCGGCTCGAAGCTTACCACGAGGCTGTTTTGGCGGGTCATAATTCTGGTCGGCGTAAAGCGCTGGCCCATCACGGTAAACGCATCAGGCGCAAAGGTGTAGAGCACCGTGTTGTTCAGCAAATCTTCCGCCAGCAGCACGCCCAGCTTGCCCAGTTTTCCATTGCCGCCAGCCAGGTTGCCGAGGCTGTCGAGCCGCGGATCAACCAGCACGATGGCACGGCGTTTCGGGTCGATGCGCAACATGCCCGACACCTGCAGGCGTCCCTCGAGCGGCTTCTTTGCCAGCGGCGGCATCACGTTGGCGTCGAACGCCGCGACCAGCCGGTCGCTGTCCGGCTGCAGCGACAACACAGGCCGGCTGAGCGTGACGTCGAACAAATCCAGATAGCGATTGGTCTGCGGGAAGCGCTTGTCCATCTCGCGCTGCAGCCGCGACAGCGGGACTTCGACATCCTGCATCGGCAGCAGCGACGCGCATCCGGCCAGCAGGAGAACGAACGGCAACAGGCATCTTTTCAGTATCAGCATGGGAAGGTCCGGGTTCAGGCCGAGGTCAGCGTCTCCAGCCGTTGAAGGAAAATCATCGCCTGCTCCCGCGTTTCCCCGCACATCTCGGACGAAGGCTTCAGGCTCGCGCAGACGGCCGGCCGCAGCGCCTGGCCGAACAGCCTGCAGCGCAGCTGCTCATCGAGCTGCGGACACGGCATGCCCGCCGGCTTGCCTTTCGGCAGGCCGGGAATGGCAGACGAAATCGACGGGGCAATACAGCAGGCTGCACAGCCTGGCCGGCATTCGAAACGATGGGATGGCGAATTCATGTAGGCATAACTCTAGCCGAACCGCGATGCGTCCCGCAAAAACACGTGATGCAGGCGAAAAAAAGGCCCACCGGATCAGCGGTGGGCCGAATGCGCCAGCCAGCGCGCTTACTGGTTGCCGCTGTGCTCCGTCGATTTGGCGGAATCGGCATCCGTACCCTCATCCGAAGGCGACTGGCCGGTCGGTGAGGTTGCGGACGTCTGGTCAGGCTCGTTGCCCTGCTCCGCATCCGTGTCAAACGGGTTCGTCAGCGCGCTCAGGTCGAGCTTCAGCGCATTTGCATCGGTCCTGACGGGTGCGGCGGGGGCCGACGTCGAACTCACCGTCGTCGTCGTGCTTGCCCGGGTGCTGGTGGGCGCGGCGGTGCCGGTCGGCGCTGCCGCTCTCCAGACGGAAGCCTGCGCGCCCCTCGCGCCGGAGACCGGCCGAGCCTCGACCATCAGGTCGTTGCCGGTCGCTTCGGCCGCTTCGCGCTCTTTCCGGACCAGGTCATTCAGGTGCTGCGCAATCTTTTCTATGGCCGCCGGCAAGGCATCCGGCTCGGCGTTGAGGTCTTTCACATACGCCTTCAGCTGCATCAGGCAGAAGGCGGCCGGCGCGACTTCGAACGCTTCATAGTTCTTGCGGCGCTCGATCGCCTTGTTCAGGAAGGCGACATAGCCGAGATCAAACGCGGGCAGCGCGATGCTCTTCAGGTAATCCTTGATTTCCTTGCGATGCTTGATCCGCGACGTCGTCGCCCGGCTTTCGGCGTTTTTCAGCAAGAGACCCTCGGTCGACGCCACCGAAGGGCGCACGCGCGGCGAACGCGGCGATACCGGCATCTCGACCGCCGGTTTCTCCCCTTCACGGCGCGGCGACAGCATGGCGCCGATGATCCCGGACAGCCCGCCCTTGCGCGGCGTGTCCGATACGGTCTGCGCCCGTGACAACTGCTTGCGCTGCTCGTTCTGGGCTTTCCGACGATGGGCCGCGTCCTCTGCCCTTTTCAGTTTGGCCCCCGTCGCCAGGTTATCCAGACCGGACTGCAGATCCGGCGGCAGTTCCTCGTGGCCGCTCATGATGCCGAGCAGGAAGGCGTCCAGCTTGAAGGTCGTGAAATGGCCGAGATGCGTCATCAGCAGCATGAAATGTTTGCCGATCGTCGTCTCGTCCATGCCCGGCGTGCGCGCTTCATTCATGAATTTCTGCTGCCAGGCCAATAGCAGCCCGCGGGTCAGCATTGCACCGATCAGTGCGTTTTTCTTCGCGGCCAGGTGCGGCGGGATGCCGCTGGCCGGCGCGTCGGAGGGTCCCCGTCCGGTTGACACCGACTTCGCTCCCCGCGAGTCGTCGGCGCTGATCCACTGCGTATAGCAGGCGTCAACTTCTTCGATATAGGCCTTGAATGGCGCCGGCAGGCCGGAAGAGGCGAGGTCGCCTTTCTCGCCGAGCAGGTAATCAAGGAGCGGCTGGACGACCGGATCAAATTGCGTGCGGAACGCGAGATTTTTCTGCGCGGCCGATGCCTTTTCGGATTTCGTCGGATCCTTGTCCAGCAACAGGTTCTTGTGCGGCCCGGTAGCAAACTCCTCGAAGGCCGCCTGCACGGCCTGCCGAGCCGCCTCGCTGTCGGCGTTCTCGAAGGACTTCGTGATGAAAGGCATCAGGATGTCGTCGATGACGTTGATGACCGGGATCGTGATTGAATCATTGAGCCTGAAATTCCGAATCTCGAACTTGTTGCGCAGGGGCTCGCGCACTTTCAGCCCGCTCAGCGGCTCCTTGTAAAAATTGCTTTCCATACCGACCAGCAGCCGGGCAATCTGCTTCGGCGGCAGGTTGAAGACCGGTGCGTGGCGCATCACGCTCGGATCGGTCCGCTTCGGCACATCCATCCATCCGGTCCAGCTGGCACGCAGCACATTCGCCAGCGCCTCCGGCAGCTGGTCACCGCTGACATTTCCCTTGTCATAAGCGGCTTTGACCGGCGTCACCGGCGTCGATGGCGACGACGTGGACGATGTCGATGGCGCCGGCGAGGCCGACGACGACGGCGCGGCCGGGCGCACACCGGTGGAGCCCTCCGCAGGCGCCACGAGTACCGGCACGCTGCTCGGCAGCTTCGCACCGCCCGAGGCAAGCGCGGAGGGCACGGGCGGCGTGCGCGTCGGCGCCGGTCGCTGCAGCATCACCGGCCGCGCCACCGCGGGCGAAACGGGCGACCGCGGCGGGCTATCCTGGCGGTCACCGTCGCGGGCTTTGCCGGTCTCAAGGTTCGTGCCGGAAGACTGCCGGCCAAGGGGGGGCGTGCTCATGAAGCTCTCCTGTGGAGTAATGACTGGGGAATCGGGTACCCGGCCCTGGCATTGACTGGATGGCCTGCCCGTGCGCGCGGATAGATGGAGGAGGAAAGGCAGGAATTGTTAATTAGCCAAGGGCGACGGCTTGCCTCGCTTCGTAACCCTGCTTCACAGAGCGGTTCCTACCCTGATCGGCCATCTCGTACAGGAACGTAGGGATTTGCTTGACGCCCTCTCCCGGTGCAACCTATATTACTGACCCATCGGTTAGTAATCACCGCCATTTCCTATGTCCTCTGCCGACGTCCGCACAAAGCCCCGCTGGGAACGCCGCAAAGACGCGCGCCCGCAGGAATTGCTCGCCGCTGCGCTCGACCTGTTTGTCGAACGCGGCTATGCGGCCACGCGCCTCGACGAGGTTGCCGCGCGCGCAGGCGTATCAAAGGGAACGCTGTACCTGTATTTCGAGAACAAGGAAGAGCTGTTCAAGGCGGTCGTGCGCGAGAACATGGTGCCGCAACTGGCCGACGCCGAAGAGTTGATTGCCCGTTTCGAAGGACACAGCAGCGAATTGCTGCGCATCTGCATCCGCAACTGGTGGACGCGGATTGGCGGAACCAAGCTGTCCGGCATCTCGAAGCTGATGATCGCCGAATCAGGCAATTTCCCTGACGTCGCGCGCTTCTATCACGAAGAAGTGGTGTCGCGCGGCGAGGCGCTGATCCGGCGCATCGTCGAGCGCGGCATGGCCCACGACGAATACCGACAGGTCGACACGGTGACCGCGACCCGCGTGATCATCGCACCGGTGCTGATGCTGATGATGTGGCGCCACTCCCTGCATTACTGCCATCTCGAGCCGATCGAAGCGGATGATTTCCTCGACTGCCTGATCGACCTGCTGACACGCGGGCTCGAAGCCCCCCCTGCCCAACCCTGACCCGACAAGCCAATGGCCAAACGTACCCGCCAGATCGCCATTGCCGTACTCGCGCTCGCCGCCATCGCCGCGGGCGCGCGCTGGATCCTGAAACCGAAGGCTCCGACCACTTCGCCGTCACCCGCGCCTGCGGCCGCGGCCGCACCAACGGCCGGCCTGGAATTCCTGCCACAGGAAATCGTGGCCGCCGAACCGGTCGAACTGCGCCAGATGCTACAGCTGTCCGGATCACTGCGCGCCGTCGACCTCGCGACCGTGAAGTCGAAGGTTGCCGGCGACGTGCGCGAAGTGCTGGCGCGCGAAGGCGAGGCGGTGCGCGCCGGACAGATCGTCGCGCGCATCGACCCGACGGAATACGAAGCGCGCGTCGCGCAGGCACGCGGCAACCTGAACAATGCGCGCGCGCAGCTCGAGATCGCGAGCAAAGCTCGCGACAACAACCTCGCGCTGGTTGAAAAGGGATTCATCTCGCGCAACGCCTTCGACAACTCCGCACACCAGTACGAAGCCGCCCGCGCCTCGGTGGAAGCCGCGCAGGGCGCGCTCGACATCGTGCTGAAATCGCTGAATGACACGGTGTTGCGCGCCCCCATCTCCGGACTGGTCTCGGTGCGCTACGCGCAGCCGGGCGAAAAACTGCCGGCCGACAGCAAGCTGCTGGACATCGTGAACCTGCAAAAGCTCGAGCTCGAGGCGGCAGTGCCGGCCAGCGACATCGCGCAGGTGGCCATCGGCCAGGCCGTCGAGGTGCACGTGGAAGGCCAGTCCGGCACGTTCGAAGGCAAGGTGGTGCGCATCAACCCGGCGACGCAGTCCGGCTCGCGCGCGGTGCCGGTCTACATCCGGCTGGACAACCCGCAACAGCTGCTGCGAGTCGGCATGTTCGCCGAGGCGCAGCTGGTGCTGGCCAGCCGCGCCGGCGTGCTGGCGCTGCCGCAGACTGCGATCCGCAAGGACGGCGGCGGCAGCTTCGTGTTCACGATCGACGGCGGCAAGATCGCCCGCCGGCCCGTCACCACCGGCGCCAGCGGCCTCGGCGGCAACGAGCCGCGCATTGAAATCCTGTCCGGCCTGGACGTCGGCGCACAGGTGGTTCGCACCGACATGGGCATCCTGCAGCCGGGCACGCCGGTGCGCATCGCGCCGGCCGGCGGCGTGAAATAAGCGGAGCGGCAACCTTATGTGGTTCACGCGCATCAGCATCGGCAACCCCGTCCTCGCGACGATGATGATGCTCGCCTTCGTCGTGCTCGGCCTGTTCTCCTACCACCGGCTGCGCGTCGACCAGTTCCCCGACGTGACCTTCCCCATCGTCGTCGTGCAGACCGACTATCCGGGCGCCGCGCCCGAGACGGTCGAGACGGACATCACGCGCAAGGTCGAAGAAGCGGTCAACACGATCAGCGGCATCAATGCGCTGACCTCGCGTTCGTACGAAGGCCTGTCGGTGGTGATCATCGAGTTCAAGCTGACCGTCGATCCGGCGCAGGCGGCGCAGGACGTGCGCGAGAAGGTGGCGATCGTCAAGGCGGCATTCCGCAAGGAAGTGAAGGAGCCGCGCGTGACGCGCTACGACCCGGCCGACCGGCCGGTCTTCTCGATCGCCGTCACCAATGATCCGGGCAAGGGCAAGTACAGCATGCGCGAGCTGACCACGATCGCCGACGAGCTGGTCAAGAAGCGGCTGGAAAACGTGCGCGGCGTCGGCTCGGTCACGCTGGTCGGCGGCGTGCGCCGCGAGATCCAGGTCTATGTGAAGCCGGCCGAAATGGAAGCGCTGGGCATCGGCATCGACCAGGTGATGGCCGCGGTGCGCAATGAAAACCAGGAACTGCCGGCCGGCTCGGTGCGCACCGCCGCCAACGAGCAGATGGTGCAGATCCAGGGGCGCGTGAAGCGTCCCGAAGACTTCGCGCGCATCGTCGTTGCCCGGCGCGGCGGCCAGTCGGTGCTGCTCGGACAGGTCGCCGACATCGTCGACAGCCAGCAGGAACAGGAAAACCTCGCGCTGTTCAACGGCCGCCGCACGCTCGCGCTCGACATCCTGAAGGCGCAGGGCCAGAACACGATCGAGGTGGTCGACGGCCTGCAGCAGGTCATCCGCGAACTGCAGCCGACGCTCGACGCGCTGCACCCGGGCGTGAAGCTTGAAGTCATCAAGGACGGCTCGCGCCAGATCCGCGTCGGCGTCGACAACGTGCGCCGCACGCTGATCGAGGGCGCGCTGCTGACCGTTCTGATCGTGTTCCTCTTCCTGAATTCGTGGCGCTCGACCGTCATTACCGGCCTGACGCTGCCGGTGTCGCTGATCGGTACCTTCCTGTTCATGGACATGTTCGGTTTCACGATCAACATGCTCACGCTGATGGCAATGTCGCTGTGCGTCGGCCTGCTGATCGACGACGCGATCGTGGTGCGCGAGAACATCGTGCGGCATGCGGGCATGCGCGAGAACGGCCGCCTGAAGGACCCGCGCAGCGCCGCGCTCGAAGGCACGGCCGAGATCGGGCTGGCGGTACTGGCCACCACCTTCTCGATCGTCGCGGTATTCCTGCCAGTGGGCTTCATGGGCGGCATCATCGGCCGCTTCTTCCACCAGTTCGGCATCACGGTGGCCGCGGCGGTGCTGATCTCGATGTTCGTCTCGTTCACGCTGGATCCGATGCTGTCGTCGGTGTGGAACGATCCGGAAGCGCATGGCGAGCATGCACGCCGCGGCTGGTATGCAAACACCATCGGCCGCGTGCTCGCGCGCTTCGAGCGGCTGGTGCAATGGCTGTCGGTGCAATATCAGGCCGCGCTGTCATGGTCGCTGCGGCACCGGATCGCGACGCTGGCACTGGCGGTCGCGACCTTTGTCGCCGGCTTCGCGATTCCTGCCGCCGGCCTGATCGGCACCGAATTCGTGCCACAGGCCGACTATTCGGAAACCGGCGTCGTGTTCAACACGCCGGTCGGCTCGTCGCTCGAATTCACCGAAAGCAAGGCGCGTCAGGTCGAGGCGGCGCTGCGTCTGCTGCCCGAGGTGCGCGACCTCTACACCACCATCAACACCGGCACCGCGCAGGGCAAGAACTATGCGACCGTGTATGCGCGACTGGTGCCGCGCAGCGAGCGCAAGCGCAGCACGCGCGAACTGAACCAGCCGCTGCGCGACAGCCTGGCCGGCATTCCCGGCATCACGGTCACCCACGTCGGTACGCTGGATGGCGTCGGTGGCGACAACAAGCAGATCCGCCTGTCCATCCTCGGCCCGGACCTGAAACAGCTCGGCAAGCTGTCCGCCGAAGCGGCCGCGCGCATCCGCGCGATCCCGGGCGTGGTCGACCTCGAATCCAGCCTGAAACCGAACAAGCCGGCGATCTGGATCGAGCCGCGCCGCGAGCTGGCCGCCGACCTCGGCATCGGCGTCGCGCAGATCGGCAACACGCTGCGGCCGCTGCTGGCCGGCGACGCCACCAGCAGCTGGCGCGCGCCGAACGATGAGAGCTACGACGTCAATGTGCGGCTCGCGCCGACCGACCGCAGCGACATCGCCGACCTGTCGCGGCTGATGCTGGCCAGCACGCAAACCAATGCCGACGGCAGCCCGAAGATGGTGCCGCTGCGGCAGGTGGCCGACATCACGCCGGCCGCCGGCGCCAACCAGATCAACCGGCGCGACCTCAACCGCGAAGTCGAACTGTCGGCCAACGTCGTCGGCCGCTCGGCCGGACAGGTCAGCGCCGAAATCCGCAAGGTGCTGGAATCGATGCATTTCCAGCCCGGCTATCGCTATCAGGTCGGCGGCGCGACCAAGAACATGCAGGAATCATTCGGCTACGCGGTGCAGGCGCTGCTGCTGGCAATCGTCTTCATCTACATGATCCTGGCATCCCAGTTCGCCAGCTTCCTGCAGCCGATCGCGATCATGTCCGCGTTGCCGCTGACGCTGATCGGCGTGTTCCTGTCGCTGCTGATCTTCCGTTCGACGCTGAACCTGTTTTCGATCATCGGTTTCGTGATGCTGATGGGTCTGGTCACGAAGAACGCGATCCTGCTGGTCGACTTTGCCAACCATGCGCGCCGGCAAGGCATGGAGCGCAGCGCGGCGCTGCTGGAAGCGGCGCATGTGCGGCTGCGCCCGATCCTGATGACGACCCTCGCGATGGTGTTCGGCATGGTGCCGCTGGCGCTCGGTCTCGGCGAAGGTTCGGAGCAGCGCGCACCGATGGGACAGGCGGTTATCGGCGGCATCATCACTTCGTCGATCCTGACGCTGGTGGTGGTGCCGGTGATCTACAGCTGGCTCGATGATTTTGCCGGCTGGTCGCGCCGCAAGCTCGGCCTGAACCTGCCCGAAACGGCAGCCGCGGCAGCTGGAAGCGACCAACCCGTTTGATAAAATTTCACCCCTTTTCAGTCCTCATTCCAACGACAAAATGAACCTCGAACAAGCCCGCCACAACATGATCGAGCAGCAGATCCGCACCTGGGACGTGCTGGACAACGACGTGCTGCAGACCCTGGTCGCCGTGCGCCGCGAAGCCTTCGTGCCGGCGGCTTACCAGAGCCTGGCTTTCGTCGATGCCGAGATCCCGCTGCCCTGCGGCCAAAACATGCTGTCGCCGAAGCTCGAGGCGCGCCTGTTGCAGGAAGCGAAGCTGGGGCAGGACGAACTGGTGCTCGAGATCGGCGCCGGGTCCGGCTACATGGCGGCCCTGCTCGCGCGGCACGCACGCCATGTGGTGACGGTCGAGATCGAGCCCGAGCTGAAGGCGCTGGCCGAGAAGAACCTGAAGGCCTATGGCGTGGACAACGTGACGGTCGAGACCGGCGACGGCGCCCGCGGCTGGACCGGCCACGGCAAGCAGTCCGCGCCGTATGACGTGATCGTGCTGTCCGGCTCGCTGCCGGTGCTGCCGGACGCCTTCCTGACGCAGCTGCGCGTCGGCGGCCGCATCCTTGCCGTGCTCGGCGACGCGCCGGCGATGTCGGCCTGCCGGATCACGCGCACCTCGCAGGACGCGTGGGACACGGAAAAGATGTTCGAGACCAGCATCACGCCGCTGCGCAACGCGGGCCGTCCGTCTGCTTTTCGTTTCTGAGGTCGCCATGCAACAGATGACCCCCGCTGAACTGGCCGCCTGGCTGGCCGACCGCGAGCGCCCGCAGCCGGTGCTGCTGGATGTGCGCGAGCCCTGGGAATTCCAGACCTGCCACATCGCCGGATCGCTGCCCATGCCGATGGCCTCGGTGCCGGCGCGGCAGCAAGAGCTGGATCCGGCGCAGCCGGTGGTCTGCATTTGCCACCACGGTGCGCGCAGCATGGCCGTCGCGACCTTCCTCGAGCGCGCAGGCTTTGAACAAGTGATCAACCTGGCCGGCGGCATTCACGGCTGGGCGTTGCAGGTCGACGGCAGCATGCCGACCTATTGAGTCGCGGCCCGGCGGCCTGTCGCCGGGATGACCTGCTGGAGCTGTCGGTACGTATCGATTTCAACAAGGAAAAAAGCATGCGAAAGACTTCCGTTGCAACACTGGTGACCGCGCTGCTGCTGGCCGGTAACGCGTCTGCGCTTGATCTGCTGCAGGCCTACCGGGATGCGCAGGCCTACGACAGCCAGTTCTCCGGCGCGCGGCTGCAGCGCGACGCCACGCGCGAACGCGTGGTGCAGGGCCGCGCCGGCCTGCTGCCGCAGGTGGGGCTGACCGCGGCGGTCAACCGCATCAACGGCGATGCCAGTTTCCAGCAGGGCTCGGTCCCGATCGGCTACACCGCCGACAGCTACCAGCTGCAGCTGAAGCAACCGCTGTACAACCTCGGCAGCCTGACTGCCTATGACCAGAGCAAGCTGCAGGTTACCGCCGGCGACACGCAGTTCGAGCAGGCGCGGGTCGACCTCACGCTGCGCGTCGCGCAGGCGTATTTCGACGTGCTGGCCGCCATCGACACGATAGGCTTCATCCAGGCGCAAAAAACCGCGATCAGCGAGCAGCTGGCGTCGGCCAAGCGCAACTTCCAGGTCGGCACCGCAACTATCACCGACACCCATGAGGCCCAGGCCCGCTTCGACCTCGCGCTGGCGCAGGAGATCGCCGCGCAGAACGACCTTGCGGTGAAACGGCATGCGCTTGCGCAGATCACCGGCAAGGACGCCGGCGAGCCGAACGGATTGCGGGCCGGCGTGAAGATTGGCGCCCCCGAACCGGCGGCCATGGACGACTGGGTGCGGCAGGCAGAATCCGGCAACCTCGGCGTGGTCGCCCAGGGCATCGGCGCGGAGATCGCGAAGCTCGACGTGCAGCGCGCGCGCGCCGGCCATCATCCGACGCTCGACGCCATCGCCAGCCACGGCCGCCAGAAAAGCTTCTTCACCGGCCCGGTCACCACCACGACCACGGCCATCGGCTTGCAGCTGACCGTGCCGATCTTCAGCGGCTTCGCGACCAGCAGCCAGGTGACGCAGGCGCTCGCGCTCGAGGACAAGGCGCGTGCCGACCTCGACACCGCGCGCCGCAACGCCGCGCAGGGGGCACGCAGCGCCTTCCTCGGCGTGCAGAGCGGGCTGTCGCAGGTGCGCGCGCTTGAAGCCGCCGAGGCGTCGAGCAAGCTGGCACTGGACGCCAACAAGCTCGGCTACGGCGTCGGCGTGCGCATCAACATCGATGTGCTGAACGCGCAGCAGCAGCTGTACTCAACCCGTCGCGATCTCGCAAAAGCACGCTACGACACGCTGCTGGCCGGCCTGAAGCTGAAAGCGGCCGCCGGCACGCTGGCCGAGGCGGACCTCGCCGAGCTGAATGCGCTGCTGGACGCACGCTGACAAATATCTGACAGCAGCCCTGCGAAGCGCTGCTTAAGCAATTTAAAAGCAGCAGGTGATGCGCTGGCGCGCCTGCCGCTTTATCGTTCTGTGTTTGTCGGGCGGCACTGGCCGCCTGCTGTTTCCCGGGCCCTGTGCCCTGCCCCGAGCCGCCGGCGCTGTGCCGTCCGCGGTCGACTGATTTTTACTGGTGCGAAGACTCATGAATACATACAAGACTGCACGCAATCTCGTTCTTCCCGGCATCGTGCTGGCGCTGGCCGCCTGCGGCAAGAAGGAAGACCCGGCCAAGGCCGCCGGCGCCGGCGGACCGCCGCCGGCCATGGTATCGGTGATCACGGTGGGCGCCGAGCCGGTGTCCAACATCAGCGAACTGCCGGGCCGGATCGAGGCGGTGCGCACGGCCGAAGTGCGCGCGCGCGTCGGCGGCATCGTGCAGAAGCGCATCTTCACCGAAGGCGGCGAAGTGCGCGCCGGCCAGCCGCTGTACCAGATCGACGCGGCGCCGTTCCAGGCCGCGGCAAACAATGCCGAGGCCGTGCTCGCGCGCGCCGAAGCCAACCTCGGGCTCGCGACCACCAAGGTCAACCGCTACAAGGGACTGGTCGAGACCAACGCGATCAGCAAGCAGGAATTCGACGACCTCGCCAGCGCGCAGAAGCTGGCCGCCGCCGACGTGGCTGCCGCGCGCGCCGCGCTCGACTCGGCGCGCCTGAACCTGTCGTACGCGACGATCACGGCGCCGATCTCGGGCCGCATCGGCCGCACGCTGATTACCGAAGGCGCGCTGGTCACGGCCAACGACCAGAACGCGCTGGCAGTGATCCAGCAGCTCGACCCGATCTACGTGACGCTGACGCAGTCGTCGGTCGAGATGGCACGCCTGCGCGAAGTGATGTCGCAATCCGGCCAGCATGGCGTGAAGGCCAAGCTGACGCTGGTGACCGAAGATGGCCGCGCGTACCCGCACAGCGGGCAGCTGCTGTTCTCCGAAGCCGTGGTCGATCCGCAATCGAGCTCGGTGGTGCTGCGCGCGCAGTTCCCGAACCCGCAGCGCACGCTGCTGCCGGGCATGTATGTGCGCGTGCGCGTCGAGCAGGGCGTGCGCGCCGGCACCATCACCGTGCCGCAGCAGGCCGTGATGCGCACCGTCGACGGTTCCATCGTGATGACGGTCGACGCGCAGGGCAAGGTCGTGCCGCGCCCGGTGAAGACCGACGGCGCCTACGGCCAGAAATGGATCGTCGGCTCGGGCCTGAAGGAAGGCGACACCGTGATCGTCGAAGGGCTGCAGAAAGCCAAGCCGGGCGCGACCGTCAAGCCGCTGCCATGGCAGCCGGCAGGTGCCGCGCCGGCACAGCCGGCCGCCGGCGCGCCGCAGGCCGCACCTCAGGCTGCGCCCGCTGCGCCTGCCGCGCAAGAGAAGAAATAAGGAAGCCCCGCCATGGCAAAGTTTTTCATTGACCGACCCGTGTTCGCATGGGTCATCGCGCTGTTCATCCTGCTCGGCGGGATACTCGCGATCCCGAACCTGCCGATCTCGCAGTATCCGACGATTGCGCCGCCGACCGTGATCGTCAACGCGACCTACCCGGGCGCGTCCGCGCAGACCGTCGACGAGAGCGTGACCAGCCTCATCGAGCAGGAAATGAACGGTGCGGAGAACATGCTCTACATCGAGTCGCAGAGCCAGTCCGACGGCGGCTCGGCGGTGTCGGTGACGTTCAAAACCGGCACCAACCCGGAGCTGGCCGCCGTCGACGTGCAGAACCGCCTCAAGCGGATCGAGGCGCGCCTGCCGCAGGCCGTCGTGCAGCAGGGCGTGACGATCACGCGCGCACGCAGCAACCTGCTGATGTTCGTGAACCTGCGCGCAACGCGGGACGACATCACGCCGGTCGCGCTCGGCGACTACATCGCGCGCAACGTGATCAACGAGATCAAGCGCGTGCCGGGCGTCGGCGTCGCGCAGCTGTTCGGCACCGAGCGCGCGATGCGCGTCTGGGTTGATCCGGACAAGCTGATGGGCTTCAAGCTGACGCCAAACGACGTCGTGAATGCGATCAAGCAGCAGAACGCGCAGTTCTCCGCCGGCATCATGGGCGACCTGCCCGCGCCGGAATACCAGCGCATCGCAACCTCGATCGTCGTCACCGGCCAGCTCGGCACGCCCGAAGAGTTCGGCAACGTCGTGCTGCGCGCGCAGCCGGGCGGCGCGACCGTGCGCATCCGCGACATCGGCCGCGTCGAAGTGGCCGGCCAGTCGTACGGCTTCCAGGCGCGCCTGAACGGCAAGCCGATCGCGGCCGTCGGCGTGCAGCTGACCCCGACCGCCAACGCGCTCGAAACCGCGAAGCTGGTGCGCGCAAAGATGGCCGAACTGGAAAAATTCTTCCCGCCGGGCATCGAGTACGTCATCCCGTATGACACCTCGCTGTTCGTCAAGATCTCGATCGAGGAAGTCGTCAAGACCCTGCTCGAGGCGGTCGTTCTGGTGTTCCTCGTGATGCTGCTGTTCCTGCAGAACCTGCGCTACACGCTGATCCCGGCGATCGTGGTGCCGGTGTCGCTGATGGGCACGTTCGCGACGATGGCCATGTTCGGCTACTCGATCAACGTGCTGACCATGTTCGGCATGGTGCTGGCGATCGGCATCCTGGTGGATGACGCGATCGTGGTGGTCGAGAACGTCGAGCGCATCATGAGCGAGGAACACCTGCCGCCGCGCGAAGCGACGATCAAGGCGATGGGCCAGATCACCGGCGCGATCGTCGGCATCACGCTGGTGCTGATCGCCGTGTTCGTGCCGATGGCCTTCTTCACCGGCTCGGTCGGCGCGATCTACCGGCAGTTCTCGATGTCGATGGTGTCGGCGATGGTGTTCTCCGCGCTGATGGCGCTGACGCTGACGCCGGCGCTGTGCGCGACCATCCTCAAGCCGATCCCGGAAGGTCATCACGAACGCAAGGGCTTCTTCGGCGCATTCAACCGCATGTTCCGCCGCACCTCCGACAGCTACACCGGTTTCGTCGCGCGCATGGTGAAGGCAACCGGTCGCTGGATGGTGATTTACGGCGTGATCATCGCCGCGGTGGCCTGGATGGCATCGCACCTGCCGACGTCCTTCCTGCCGGCCGAAGACCAGGGCTACCTGCTGGCCAACGTGCAGCTGCCGCCGGGCGCCTCCACTTCGCGCACGCTGGGCGTGATGGAGCAGGCCGAGGAATACTTCAAGAAGCAGCCGGGCGTGCAGGCCGTCGTGTCGGTGCTCGGCTACTCGTTCTCCGGCAACGGCCAGAACGGCGGCCTGCTGTTCGTGCCGCTGAAGGACTGGAAGGAGCGCACCACGCCGGAAGTGAGCTCGGAAGGCATCGCGCAGAAGGCGCTGTCGCTGATGGCCACGATCCGCGACGCGATCGTGTTCACGGTCAACCCGCCGGCGATCCGCGAACTGGGCAACGCCACCGGCTTCTCGCTGCGCCTGCAGGACCGCGCCAACCTCGGTCATGACGCACTGCTGGCCGCGCGCAACCAGCTGCTGGGCCTGATGTCGAAGAGCGCGGTGATCAAGAGCGCGCGTCCGGAAGGCATGGAAGACTCACCTCAGCTTCGCCTCGACATCGACCGCGACAAGGCCAATGCGCTCGGCCTGTCGCTGGCCGAAATCAATGCAACGCTGTCCGGCACCTTCGGCTCGACCTATGTGAACGACTTCCCGAACCTCGGCCGCCAGCAGCGCGTGATCGTCCAGGCGGTGCCGGAGAAGCGCCTGATGCCGGAAGACCTCGACAAGGTCTTCGTACGCAACGGTCGCGGCGAGATGGTACCGATGTCGGCATTCGCCAGCAGCCGCTGGGTCAACGGCCCGGTGCAGCTGGTGCGCTTCAACGGCTACCCGGCGATGAAGATCCAGGGCGACGCCGCGCCAGGCAAATCGTCCGGCGACGCGCTGGTCGAGGTCGAGCGCCTGATGGCCGAGCTGCCGCAAGGCATCGGCTACGAATGGGCCGGCCAGTCGCTGGAAGAAAAGGCGGCCGGTTCGACCGCGACGCTGCTGTTCGCGCTGGCGCTGCTGGCGGTCTTCCTGGTGCTGGCCGCACTGTACGAGAGCACGTCGATCCCGGTGTCGGTGCTGCTGGTGGTGCCGCTGGGCGTGCTCGGCGCGGTCGCCTTCACGATGTTCCGCGGCATGCCGAACGACGTGTACTTCAAGGTCGGCCTGATCGCGATCATTGGCCTGTCGGCGAAGAACGCGATCCTGATCGTGGAATTCGCGAAGGACCTGCAGGCCAACGGCATGGACCTGATCAAGGCGACGCTGACCGCGGTGCGGCTGCGCTTCCGCCCGATCATCATGACCTCGCTGGCCTTCATCCTCGGCGTGCTGCCGCTGGTGATCGCCAGCGGCGCGGGCTCGGCGAGCCAGCGCGCGATCGGCACCGGCGTCATGGGCGGCATGATCACTGCCACCGTGCTGGCGGTGTTCTTCGTGCCGGTCTTCTTCGTGGTGGTGCGCCGCATCTTCAAGGGCAGTGAACGCCAGCGCCGGCTGTATGCAGCGCACATGGAAGGCACTGAAGGCAACGAGGCAAACAAATGAAAACCAAGATCCTCTACACATCGATCGCCGCCGCGCTGCTGACGCTGGCCGGCTGCCAGATCGCTCCGGTCCATGACAAGCCGGGTGCGCCGGTACCGGGCAGCTTCCCGTCCGCCGGCGCCAACGCCAAAGCGGCCGCCGAGATCGGCTGGCGCGAGTTCTTCCAGAACGCCGAGCTGCAGGAAGTGATCGCACAGGCGCTGGCGAACAACCGCGACCTGAAGACCGCCGCGCTGCGCATCGAGGAAGCGCGCGCGATCTACAACGTGCAGCGCGCGGACCAGCTGCCGACGGTCAACGCGACCGCCGGCGTGACCAACTCGCAGCAGCTGCTGCGCGGGCAGGCGTTCAAGTCGACGGTCTATCAGGTCGGCCTCGGCCTGACCGCGTTCGAGCTGGATTACCTGGGCCGCGTGAAGAACCTGTCGAACGCCGCGCTCGCGCAATTCTTCGCCACCGAAGAGGCGCGCCGCACGGCGCAGATCGCGCTGGTCGGCGAAGTGGCGAAGGCATGGCTCAGCGAGCGCGCACTGGCCGAACAAGCCGTGATAGCGGATCGCACGCTGAAGGCGCGCGAAGCGTCGTACGGTCTGGTCAAGCAGCGCTTTGACGCAGGCGTGACGAATGCGCTTGAGCTGCGCCAGAGCGAAACGCTGGTGCAGTCCGCACGCGTGGCGGCGCTGGCGTACAAGCGCCAGCATGCGCAGAGCGTGAATGCGCTCGGCCTGCTGGTCGGCAGCAGCGCCCGTCTGCCCGAGCAGAAGGCCACGCTGTCGGCGCAGGCCATCACGGCCGACATCGGCGCCGGACTGCCGTCGGACCTGCTGGTCAACCGTCCGGATATCCGTGCGGCCGAGCAGCGCCTGCGCTCGAACCAGGCCAACATCGCCGCGGCGCGCGCGGCCTTCTTCCCGCGCATTTCGCTGACGGCCGTGGTCGGCCTGGCCAGCCCGCAGCTGTCGGACCTGTTCGACAACCCGACCCGCACCTGGTCCTTCGCGCCGCAACTGACGCTGCCGATCTTTGACGCCGGCCGCAACAGCGCGAACCTTGACCTCGCGAAAGTGCGCACGAACATCGCTGTCGCCGATTACGAGAAGTCGATCCAGGTCGCGTTCCGCGAAGTGGCCGATGCCCTCGACGCGCGCGCGACGCTGGCCGAGGAAGTCAGCGCACAGGAAAGCGTGCGCAACGCGCAGGCCGCGCGCATGGAGCTGGCGCAGGCCCGCTACAAGAACGGCGTCGCGAACTATCTCGAGGTGCTGGATGCGGAGCGCGAGCTGTACAGCGCCGAGCAGCAGTTGCTGCAGACGCGGCTGCTGAAGCTGACCAATGCGGTCGATCTGTATCGGTCGCTGGGCGGTGGGCTGAAGGAAACCGGCGCGCAGTAAAGGGCGCGCAGGACAAGCAAGGGCCGGTCACCTGACCGGCCCTTGTCATTTTAGGGGCGGGCTTTTCGATAAAGCACGTGAGGCCTCAGCGGACTGGCTGCATCGACAGCAGGGTGATCGAAGAACTCGCCACGAAAGCGCATGCCCGCTTTTTGCATCACCCGCTGCGAGCGCAGGTTGGAAACCGCAGTGAATGCAATGATTTCCGCCAGACCAAGCTCATTGAACCCGAAGCTCATAGCCGCCCGGGCGGCCTCGGTCGCATAGCCCTTCCCCCAGTGCTCACGAACGAGTCTCCAGCCAACCTCGACACACGACGAAAAAGGCAGAGGCGGCTCCGGGACATGCAATCCGACAAAACCGGCAAAATCTGCCACGCCCGCGATCTCCAGCACCCAGAAACCCCAGCCCCGCTCATCAATCTGCCGCATGCAGCGGAGCGCGATTGCGCCACTTTGCGCATGGGACAAGGTGGCCGGGAAAAATTCCATCACCTGCGGGTCCGCGTTCATCGCCGCAAAGGGTTCAAAGTCCTCGCGCCGCCATGGCCTCAGGACGATGCGATCGGTCGTTATTTCCATACAAATAAAGTTTGGGAATGGATATCGAGCCAGAGAGAGTGGCTCGTACAAAGATCGCGCCGAAGACAATTTATGCCTACTTTTTGTGACTTATTACTTAATTTGTTCCCTCATAAATAAGATCTTGGATAAAATTAAGCACTCTTTTGGAGTGCTGCCATGTACATTCCCATCCGTGAACTGAAATCCAAGCTGTCGAGCGTGCTGGCCCGGGCCCAGCAGGGCGAAATCATCGAAGTGACCTCGCACAACAAACCCGTCGCCCGCATTGTCGGGATTCCTCGGCTGGCAACTTCGTTATTCGGGAACATGCTGCGTGACGGTTCAGTGAGCTGGAGCGGCAACAAGCCCGCCCTGCACAAAGCATTGCCCACCTTGTCAAAGGAAGGCAAATCGGTCAGCAGCATGGTTTTGGAGGATCGCGCTTGATTCTGTTCTGCGATACGTCGGCACTGGTCAAGCTGCATGTGCAAGAAGAGTTCAGCGGGCAGATGCTGAGTTTGGGATCGCGCGCACAAGCCATTGCCGTCAGCCGGATCGCCTGGGCAGAGACAATGGCGGCACTGGCACGTCGCGCACGTGAAGTACCGGCAGACGCGCCTGTCATCGAATCCTGCAAGAAGGGATTTCAAGAGGCCTGGGCGACTTATGCGATCGTCGAAATCAACCAGCCGCTGGTCGAACTTGCAGGCGATCTAGCCGATGCATTTGCCCTCAGGGCCTATGACAGTGTGCAGTTGGCCTCGGCGAAAAGTCTGAAACAGCATGCGCCGGACGAGCTGATTTTTGCCTGCTTCGACCGCCGTTTGCAAAAGGCGGCGACGATGATGGGCATCGAGAGCTACGGCGGGGACTGAGTCGGGCTCTCAGCGGATTGCGGCAGGTAGCGCGCCAGCAGCGCCGTCGTCCTGCCGGTCGCCCCCACCTCGTGCAGCGCGAAACGCAACGCCGCGTCTGACATCGCAAGCAATTGCGCCTGATTAGCCAGCAAGTCGAAGGTGCGCGCGAACAGCTCGCCCGCATCGGCTACGCGCAGCGCTGCGCCGGCGGCCAGTGCGTCTTCGCTCGGCTGCGCGAAATTGAAGGTATGCGGCCCCAGCAGCACTGGTTTGCCGCACGCGCAGGCTTCGATAAGGTTCTGCCCGCCCAGCGGCAGCAGGCTGCCGCCGATAAAGGCGAAGTCGCACGCGGTGTAGTAGGCAAACATCTCGCCCATCGTGTCGCCGACCAGCAGCTGCGCATCGGCACGCACGCCATCGCCCTTGAGTTGCGACTTGCGCTGCACGCGCAAGCCTTCATCGGCAAACAGTTTCACCACTTCGTCGAAACGCTGCGGATGGCGCGGCACGATCATCAGCAGGAAGTCGGACGGCAGCGTCGCGCGCATGTAAGCGGCCAGCAGCAGCGCCTCTTCCCCTTCGCGCGTGCTTGCGCACAACAAGACCGGGCGCGTGCCGATCTGCGCGCGCAATGCCTGCCCGGCGCCGCGCATCGCGTCCGGCACCGCCACATCGAATTTCAGGTTGCCGGTGACCTGCACGTCGGGCGCGCCCATCGCGCGGAGCCGCTGCGCATCGGCGTCGGTCTGTGCGGCCACCAGCGTGATCTGGCGTGCAGCCGTCCCGAGCAGCCCGCCGAAACGCTGGCCGCGCCGCAATGAGCGCTCCGACAGCCGCGCATTCACCAGCGCAACCGGCACGCCGGCGGCGGCGCACGACGCGATCAGCGCCGGCCAGACCTCGGTCTCCATCAGCAGGCAGAGGCGCGGACGGAAATGGCGCAGGAAGCGCGCCGTCATCGACAGCGTGTCATATGGCAGCCAGGCCTGGCTCACGCGCGGCTCTTTGCCGAACAACGCCTTGCCGGTGGCGCGGCCGGTCGCGGTCATGTGAGTAATCAGCAAGCGGTGATCCGGATAAGCGTCGAGCAGCGCACGCACCAGCGGCTCGGCCGCGCGCGTCTCGCCGACCGACACCGCATGCAGCCAGATCAGCGGCGTCGCGGGCTCGGCGCTGTAGTGCCCGAAGCGCTCGCCGAGATGCGCGCGGTAACCCGGCTCATTGCGCCCGCGCCACCACAGCCGCAGCAGTGCAAAGGGCAGCATGCCCCACCACAGCAGCGAATACAGGCGCAGCGAAAAAGTTGGCATGCAGGTCTCAGTAAGGCAGCGCCGCGTCCGGCTTGACCTGCAGGATAGCGTCACCGACGGCCTTCTGGATACGCGCCAGTGCCGCATCACTTTCGGCCTCGAAGCGCAGCACCAGCACCGGCGTGGTGTTCGACGCACGGCACAGGCCAAAGCCGTCCGGGTACTCGACACGCACGCCGTCGATGGTCAGCACCTGCGACGCGCCCGGCCACTGCGCCTCTTTCTGCAGGCGCGCGACCAGCGCATGGTTCTCGCCTTCGGCCAGACGCACCTGCAGCTCCGGCGTCGACTTCGACTGCGGCAGCGCATTCAGCGTCTGCGTGATGTCGGCCATGCGGCTGGCCAGCTCGAGCAGGCGCGCGCCGGCATACAGGCCGTCATCGAAACCGTACCAGCGATCCTTGAAGAACAGGTGGCCGCTCATCTCGCCGCCGAACGGCGCACCGGTCTCGCGCATCTTCGCCTTCACCAGCGAATGGCCGGTCTGGCACATCAGCGGCTTGCCACCGGCGGCACTGACCACCGGCGCGATGTGGCGCGTGCATTTCACGTCGTACAGGATGGTGCCGCCCGGATGGCGGGTCAGCACGTCCTGCGCGAACAGCATCAGCTGGCGGTCCGGGAAGATCACCTGCCCGTCTTTCGTGACTACGCCGAGACGGTCGCCGTCGCCGTCGAAGGCCAGCCCGATCTCGGCGTCGCCGGAGGCCAGCACGCGGATCAGGTCTTCGAGGTTCTCCAGATGCGCCGGATCGGGGTGGTGGTTGGGGAAGGTGCCGTCGACTTCGCAGAACAGTTCGGTCACCTCGCAACCCAGCCTGCGGTAGAGCTCGCCGGCGACGCTGCCGGCCACGCCGTTGCCGCAGTCGATGGCGATCTTCATCGGGCGCGCGAGCTTCACGTCGGAGAGGATGCGCTCGAGGTAGGCAGCGCGCACGTCATGCTGGCGGTAGCCGCCGCTGCCGCTGCGAAAATCGCCGTCGACGATGCGCCGGTACAGTTTCTGTATTGCTTCACCGTAGATGGCCTCGCCGGCCAGCACCATCTTGAAGCCGTTGTAGTCCGGCGGATTGTGGCTGCCGGTAACCATGATGCCGCTGTGCGCACCGAGCGCATGAGTCGCGAAATAGAGCATCGGCGTGGCGACCATGCCGACGTCGATCACGTCGACGCCGGCGGCCTGCAGGCCGGCGGCCAGCGCCGTTGTCAGCTCGGGGCCGGACAGGCGGCCGTCGCGGCCGATGACCACGGTCTGCTCGCCCTTCTCCAGCGCGGTCGAGCCGAAAGCGAGGCCGACCTGCCGCGCGATCGCCGCGTCCAGCGTGCTGCCGAGCACGCCGCGTATGTCATAGGCCTTGAAGATGCCGGGTGTCAGGGTTGCGTTTGCCATCGGTTCAAGCTTTCGTCATGGGTTCGCCGCGCCATTGCAGGCACTCGGCCAGCGCGTGATCCCACGCAGGCAAGTCGCCAAAACAGCGGCGGAATTTGTCAGTGTTGAGCACCGAGTTCTGCGGACGCCGCGCCGGCGTCGGATACCCGCTGCTCGCGATCGGCTGCAGCGCCGGGTGCTTCGTCACCGACGGGTGCGCAAAGATCGCCTGCGCGAAGCCATACCAGCTGGTATGGCCGCCCGCGCACAAATGATAGATGCCGGTGTGCGCGGCAAGCTGCGCCGGCTCACTTGCGTCGCGGATGATACCCGCGGTCGCGTCGGCGATGGTGCGACTCCAGGTCGGCGCACCGATCTGATCATCGACGATGGACAGCGCGTCACGGGTTTCGGCCAGCTTCAGCATGGTCAGCAAGAAATTCTTGCCGGTCAGCCCGTACACCCAGCTGCAGCGCAGAATCAGGTGTGTGCCGCCGACTTCCGCAATCGCCTGCTCTCCGGCCAGCTTGCTGCGGCCGTAGGCAGACAGCGGCGCGGGTGCATCGTCTTCCAGCCACGGGCCGTCCTTGCTGCCGTCGAACACATAATCGGTCGAGTAATGGATCAGCGCCGCACCGAGCCGCTCGGTCTCTTCCGCGATCACGCGCGGTGCGTCGGCGTTGATGCGAAAGGCCATCGCTTCGTCGGACTCGGCGGCATCGACTGCAGTGTACGCGGCGGCATTGATCACGATCGATGGCTGCAATTCGCGCAGCGCAGTGCGGATCGCGTCGGCGTTGGCGAGGTCAAGCTGTGCGCGGTCCAGCGCGATCACCTCGCCGAGCCCGTTGAGCGACTGCAGCA
>CAYZXP010000001.1:25652-28872 GCA_964482415.1 uncultured Bifidobacterium sp.
ACGAAGCCGTGCGCGAAGCCCGGCGGCACCCAGACCTGCCGATGGTTATCGGCCGACAGCGTCACGCTGACCGATTGGCCAAAGGTCGGGGAGCTGCGGCGCAGGTCCACGCAGACGTCGACCACTTCGCCGGCCAGCACGCGCACCAGCTTGCCCTGCGGCTGGCGGATCTGGTAGTGCAAACCGCGCAAGACGTTTTTCGCCGAGCGCGAATGATTGTCCTGCACAAAGGCCGTGGCCATGCCGGTCAGTTCCTCGAAGCGCCGCTGGTTGTAGCTTTCGAAAAAGAAACCGCGCGCATCGCCGAACACGGTCGGCTCGATGATCATCACGTCGGGAATGGCAGTGCGGAGGACTTTCATGGATCAGAAAACAGTTTCGTTCAGCAGCCGCAACAGGTATTGGCCATAGGAGTTTTTCTTCATCGGTTCGGCCAGCCGCTCAAGCTGCGCTGCATCGATGTAACGTTTGCGGAACGCGACTTCCTCCGGGCACGCGACCTTCAGCCCCTGCCGCTTTTCCAGCGTGGCGATGAATTGCCCGGCCTCCAGCATCGATTCATGCGTGCCGGTATCGAGCCAGGCCATGCCGCGCCCCATCACCTCGACCTGCAACTCTCCGCGCTCGAGGTAGATACGGTTCACGTCGGTAATCTCCAGCTCGCCGCGCGCGGACGGACGGATCGACGCGGCGATGTCGCACACCTGCGTGTCGTAGAAGTACAGGCCCGTGACCGCATAGCTGGACTTCGGCTGCGCCGGCTTTTCCTCGATGCTGACTGCGCGCCGCTGCGCATCGAAGCCGACCACGCCGTAACGCTCGGGGTCGGTCACGTGATACGCAAACACGGTCGCGCCCTGCTCGCGGCGATTGGCCGCGTTCAGCTTCGCGTCAAGCTCGTGCCCGTAGTACAGGTTGTCGCCGAGGATCAGCGCCGACGGTCGGTCGCCGACGAACTCACGGCCGATGACGAAGGCCTGTGCGAGGCCGTCCGGCGACGGCTGCACCGCATAGCGGATGTCGATGCCCCACTGACTGCCGTCGCCGAGCAGCTGCTCGAAGCGCGGCGTGTCCTGCGGCGTCGAGATCAGCAGGATCTCGCGTATGCCGGCCAGCATCAGCGTGGTCAGCGGGTAATAGATCATCGGCTTGTCGTACACCGGCAGCAACTGTTTCGATACCGCGGTCGTGACCGGGTACAGCCGGGTGCCGGAACCGCCGGCGAGGATGATGCCGCGACGGTTCATGCATGACTCCCTGCGCGCTGCGCGTAATTCTGGTTGATCCACTGCTGGTACTCGCCCGACTGCACCTTGCGTACCCACTCCTGATGCCCGAGGTACCACTGCACGGTCTTGCGCATACCCGTCTCGAAGGTCTCGGCCGGTCGCCAGCCGAGCTCGCGCTCGATCTTGCGCGCATCGATCGCATAGCGGCGGTCGTGGCCGGGACGATCGGTAACGAACGCGATCTGCTCGCGATACGAGCGGGCCGCCGGCCGCAGTTCGTCCAGCAATGCGCACAGTGTGTGCACGACGTCGATGTTGGCTTTCTCGTTCCAGCCGCCGATGTTGTAGGTCTCGCCCGGCGTGCCGGCGTCGAGCACGCGGCGCAGCGCCGCGCAGTGGTCGCCGACATACAGCCAGTCGCGCACCTGCCGGCCATCGCCGTAGACCGGCAGCGGCTTGCCGGCGAGCGCGTTGGCGATCATCAGCGGTATCAGCTTTTCCGGGAACTGCAGCGGCCCGTAGTTGTTCGAGCAGTTGCCGGTCAGGACAGGCAGCCCGTAGGTGTGGCGCCAGGCGCGCACCAGATGATCGGACGCTGCCTTCGACGCCGAATACGGGCTGTTCGGCGCGAAAGGCGTGCTCTCGGAGAACGGCGGGTCGGACGGCGACAGCGTGCCGTACACCTCGTCGGTCGATACATGCAGGAAGCGGAACGCTGCGCGGCGCGATTCGTCCAGCGTCGCCAGATAGGCGCGCGAGGCTTCCAGCAAGTTGAAGGTGCCGTCGACGTTGGTGCGGATGAAATCGGCCGGGCCGTGGATCGAGCGGTCGACATGGCTCTCGGCCGCGAAGTGGACAATCGCACGCGGCTGGTGCTGCTGCAGCAGCGCCGTCACCAGGGCGCGGTCGCCGATGTCGCCCTGCACGAACACATGGCGCGCATCGCCTTGCAGGGACGCGAAGTTATCCGGATTGCCGGCGTAGGTGAGCTTGTCGAGGTTGACGACTGGCTCGCCGCCCGCAGCCAGCCAGTCCAGCACAAAGTTGGCGCCGATGAAGCCGGCGCCGCCAGTGACGAGAATCATTCGGGACCTTGCAGGTTCGCTAATCCGTTACACGGGGAATACCGCATTTTACGCGAGCGACCAGACCGCCCCGCGAACTACAATGGCGGTTGCCCACAATTTTTGCTCTGGAATGGACCTGTTTGCGATCGGCGACCTGCAAGGCTGCGCCGCCCAGCTCGAGCGCCTGCTCGAACGCATTGATGCGACTTCGCCCGGCGCGCAGCTGGTGTTCGTCGGCGACCTCGTCAACCGCGGCCCGGCGTCGCTGCGCACGCTGCGGCTGCTGGCCGGCATGGGCGAGCGCGTGCGCACCGTGCTCGGCAATCACGACCTGCACCTGCTGGCCGCATCGCACGGCGTGCGTGCGCCGTCGCGCAGCGACACGATCGCCGACATTCTCGCTGCGCCGGACCGCGATGCGCTGCTCGACTGGTTGCGCCGCCAGCCGCTGGCGCTGATGGCCGACGGCCATCTGGTCGTGCATGCAGGCGTGCTGCCGCAATGGACGGCGGCGCAGGTGCTGGCGCTGTCGGCCGAAGTCGAGGCGCAGCTGCAGGGAGATAACTGGCCCGACTTTCTTCGTACGATGTACGGCAACGAACCGGCGCGCTGGGACGCGTCGCTTGCCGGCGCAGACCGGCTGCGCTGCATCGTGAATGCGCTGACGCGGCTGCGCTTCTGCAGCGCCGACGGCACGATGGAGTTTGCGACCAAGGAAGGCCCGGGGCTGCCGCCGCCGGGCTTCATGCCGTGGTTCGACGTGCCCGGCCGGCGCACGGCCGGCGTGCCGGTGGTGTTCGGGCACTGGTCAACGCTGGGACTGGTGCAGCGGGCAGACCTGATCGGGCTGGACAGCGGTTGCGTGTGGGGCGGGAAGCTGAGTGCGATGCGCCTGCGCGACCGGCATCTGGTGCAGGTGGATTG
>CAYZXP010000001.1:28972-57967 GCA_964482415.1 uncultured Bifidobacterium sp.
CCTTCGGTCGACATCTCAGGCAGCCGGATCAGCTCAGCCGTCATCCCGCCGCTCTTCATGATCGCAATGACGCTGTCGACAAAACCCATGTCGCCGATGAAGTCCGCGGACGTGTGCAGCGCGCCGCCGGCATCGACATAACGGATCGCATACGGCTGCACCGGCACCTTGGCCTCGATCGCCGCCTCGAACAGGTTCGCGTGGAAAGGCAGCACCGTGCCCTGCGGCGCGGTCGTGCCTTCGGGGAAGAAGGCCACGCGCTCGCCGTCATGAATGCTCGTCACCAGTCCTTCGTAGATGCGCCGCACGTCGCGCGCCTTGCCGCGCGCGATGAAGATGGTGCCGGTATGCGCGCACAGCCAGCCGATCAGGGGCCAGCTGCGAATGTCGGACTTCGCGACAAAGCGGCACGGATGCAGCGTGTTGATCACGAAGATGTCGAGCCACGAGATGTGGTTGCAAATGATCAGCGCCGGCGACGCCGGCGTCATCTGCCGCGTGTGGTCGAACATCATTTTCACGCCGCAGATGCCGACCAGCTGCCGGGACCAGCGCTGTACGCGCCGCTCGCGCGCTTCGGCATCAAGCAGCGGGAACAGCACGGCGACCTTCCACAGGCCGACCACGAGATGCACGGCCAGCCGCGCCAGTCCGAACCAGGGCATGGATCAGCGCGAGAACGCGAGGCGGCCGGACACGACCGTGTGCCGGACCTGCCCCGGCAGCTCGTAGCCGAGGAAAGGCGTGTGCCGGCCCTGGCTGCGCAGCGCAGCCGCTTCGACCTTCCAGCGCGCGGCCGGGTCGAATACGCACAGGTCGGCAACGCTGCCGACCGACAGCGTGCCGGCAGGCAGACCCGCGACGCGCGCGGCTTCGCAGCCGATGCGTGCAAGCGCGGTCGGCACGGCGTCCTGGCCGGGCACGCATTCATTGGCCCATTTCAGCGCCAGCGACAGCAGCAGCTCGAGACCGGTTGCGCCCGGCGAAGCCTCGCCGAACGGCAGCAGCTTTTCCTCGTCGTCCAGCGGCGTGTGGTCGGAGCAGATCGCATCGATGGTGCCGTCGAGCAGGCCCTGGCGGATCGCGTCGCGGTCGCGCTGGCTGCGCAGTGGCGGCACCAGCCGTGCGTTCGGATCGAAGAAGCCGATGTCGAGGTCGGTCATGTGCACATGGTGCGCGCCGACGTCACAGGTGACCGGCAGCCCCTCGGCGCGCGCGGCGCGCACCAGCTCGATGCCGGCCGCCGACGACAGCCGGCACAGGTGCACGCGCGCACCGGTCGTGCGCATCAGTTCGACGATGGTGTGCAGCGCAATCGTTTCGCTGATCACCGGCACGCCCGACAGGCCCAGACGCGACGCCAGCGGGCCGCCGTGCGCGACGCCGCCCTTGCCGAGGTGCGGATCCTGCGGACGCAGCCAGACGGTATAGCCGAAAGTCTTTGCGTACTGCATCGCGCGCAGCAGCACGGTGCTGTCGTTGATCGTGTCTTCGGCCTGCGAGAAGCCGATGCAGCCGGCCTCGGTCAGCTCGGCCATCTCGGTCAGCTCCTTGCCCTTCAGGCCGACCGTCAGCGCGCCGAGCGGATACACATGCGACTGGTTCAGGCTGCGCGCGCGGTGCACCAGCATCTCGACCAGGCCCGGCTCGTCGAGCACCGGATCGGTGTCGGGCGGGCACAGCAGCGTGGTCACGCCGCCGGCCAGCGCGGCGTTCAGCTCGGACTCCAGCGTGGCCTTGTACTCGTAGCCGGGCTCGCGCAGCCGTGCGGACAGGTCGACCAGCCCGGGCGCCACCACCAGCCCGGTCGCATCGATCACCTGCTCCGCAACGAAGCCGGCCGGCGCTGCGCCGATCGCGGCGATGCGGCCGTCGGCCACATACACATCCTGCACTGCGTCGATCTTGTTCGCCGGATCGACCACACGGCCATTTTTTATATGCAGTTTCATGCTCATTGTCTTGTCTCGTCCCGGCCGCTCAGGCGCCGGCCAGCATGCTCATCACCGCCATGCGCACCGCGATGCCGAAGGTCACCTGCGGCAGGATCACTGCCTGCGCGCCGTCGGCCACCGCCGAGTCGATCTCGACGCCGCGGTTCATCGGCCCCGGGTGCATCACGATCGCGTCCGGCTTGGCCAGCGCGAGCCGCTCGGGCGTCAGGCCGTAGCTCTTGAAGTATTCCTGCGCCGACGGCAGCAGCGCGCCGCTCATGCGCTCGTTCTGCAGGCGCAGCATGATGATCACGTCGACGCCCTTCAGGCCTTCGTTCATGTCGGTGAACACGCGCACGCCCATTTGCTCCAGCCCGCCCGGCAGCAGCGTGCGCGGGCCGATGGCGCGCACTTCCGGCACGCCCAGCGTGGTCAGACCGTGGATGTCGGAGCGCGCGACGCGGCTGTGCAGGATGTCGCCGACGATCGCCACCGTGAGCTTGCTGAAGTCCTGCTTGTAGTGACGGATGGTGTACATGTCGAGCAGGCCCTGCGTCGGGTGCGCATGGCGGCCGTCGCCTGCGTTCACCACGTGCACGTGGTCCTGCCCGGTGTCGGTCAGGTGCTTGGCGATCAGGTAGGGCGCGCCGGACTGCGCGTGCCGCACGACGAACATGTCGGCATGCATCGCCGACAGGTTGTCGATGGTGTCGAGCAGCGATTCGCCCTTGCTCGCCGACGACGCCGAGATGTTCAGGTTGATCACGTCGGCCGACAGGCGCTTGGACGCGATCTCGAACGTCGTGCGCGTGCGCGTGGAGTTCTCGAAGAACAGGTTGAAGACGCTCTTGCCGCGCATCAGCGGCACCTTCTTCACTTCGCGGTCGCTGACGCTGACGAAGGACGCGGCGGTGTCGAGGATGCGGTGGATGATGGCCTTCGGCAGGCCCTCGAGGGTGAGCAGGTGCTGCAGCTCGCCGTGCTTGTTCAGTTGCGGGTTATGCATGGTCTATCGTGAGGGTAAGGCGGCCGTCGTCGGCCTTCTGCAAAACCAGCAGCTCGTCGTCTGCCAGCGTAACGTTGCGTGCGACGAAATCGGCGGCGACCGGCAGCTGGCGGCCGCCGCGGTCGACCAGCGCGGCGAGCATCACGCGCGCCGGCCTGCCGTAGTCGAACAGCGTGTTGATCGCGGCGCGCGTGGTGCGCCCGGTATACAGCACGTCGTCCACCAGCAGGATGGTCGCGCCGGTCACGTCGAACGGTATCTGGCTCGGCTTCACTTCGGGCGACAGCCCGCGCTCGGCGTAATCGTCACGGTAGAACGACACGTCGACATAGCCGATGTCGGCCACGCCCATCGCGCGCGCGAGCCGCTCCGCCAGCCATGCGCCGCCGGAATAGATGCCGACGATCGCCAGCCTGTCGGTGCCGCCGAGGGCGGACGCGACCTCTTGTTCCAGTTGCGCGTACAGCGCTTCGGCGTCGAGTTCAGCAGGGATCATGTTGGTCAAAGTATTGTTGGAGTATCAGTGCGGCCGCGTCGCTGTCGACGTGCTGCCCGCGCTGCTGCTGCAGCACCGCCGACGTGTAGCGCTCGTCGACCAGCACGGCGGGAATGCCGTAGCGGCCGTGGATCTGGTTGGCGAAGCGGCGGCAGCGCACGCTCATCTCGTGCTCGGCGCCGTCCGGATGCAGCGGCAGGCCGACCACCACCGTGTCGGGCTGCCATTCGCCGAGCAGCGCGCCGATGGCCTTGAACTTGCCGTCATTGGTCGGCTCGTCGATCAGCGCGAGCGGCGTGGCCTGCTTCAGCAGCGTATTGCCGACGGCAACGCCGATGCGCTTGAGGCCGAAGTCGAATGCGATCACCGTGCTCATGCGGGAGGAAACCGGGCTTCCTCACGCATGGCCGGCTTCCCCGGTCAGGTGGCTCGGGTCGATGCCGAGCAGGTGCATCGCGGCGACGAAGCGCTCCTCGATCGGCGTGTCGAAAATGATCGCCGGGTCGGCGCGCACGGTCAGCCAGCCGTTGCGCAGGATCTCGTCTTCGAGCTGGCCGGCGCTCCAGCCGGCGCAGCCGAGCGTGACGATCAGCCGCTCCGGCCCATGGCCTTCGGACACGGCCTCGAGCACGTCGCGCGAGGTGGTCAGCGCGACCTCGTCGGACACGTTCAGCGACGACGTGAAGCTGTCATCCGGCGCATGCAGCACGAAGCCGCGCTCGACCTGCACCGGGCCGCCGAACAGCACCGGCTTGCCGGCCGGCGACGCGCCGTGCGGCATGATCTCGAGCGACAGCTCGAGCCGCTCGAACAGCACGTCCATCGTCAAGTCGGTCGGACGGTTGATGATCATCCCCAGCGCGCCGCCGGCATGGTGCTCGCAGATGTAGACGACGGTGCCGCCGAAAATCGGGTCGAGCATCGACGGCATCGCAATCAGGAAGTGATCGGCGAGCTGGAGTTCGGGAGTCTTTGAGGAAAAATCGGTCGCGTCCGCGCCGGGCGCGGAGGACGAGGGAGATTGCGGCTTGCCTTGCTTGGCCATGCCTGCATTTTAGCAGCTTTGCACGAAGCTCCCGAAGCGCCGCTACACTGCCGGCTTCCTCCGATGCACTATCGCTGAGTCATTCCCATGAAAAAATTCGACAGCACGCTGGTCTGGTTCCGGCGCGACCTGCGCAACTTCGACCACGCGGCACTGCACCATGCGCTTTCGGCCAGCAGGAAGGTGTACTGCGCTTTCATTTTTGACAAGGACATCCTCGCGCCACTCCAGGCCGCCGGTACGCTGGACCGGCGCGTCGCATTCATCCGCGCCAGCCTGGAGGAACTCGATGCGGCGCTGCGCGCCGATGGCGGCGGCCTGATCGTCCGCCACGCGCGCGCGGCCGATGCCATTCCACAGCTCGCGCAGGAACTGGGCGTTGACGCGGTCTTCTGCAACCATGACTACGAGCCGGCGGCGGTCGCGCGCGACCAGGCGGTGCAGGCGGCGCTTGCAGGCGCCGGCCGGACTTTCCTCAGCTTCAAGGATCAGGTGATCTTCGAAAAGGACGAGGTGCTGTCGCTGTCCGCGAAGCCGTTCTCGGTCTTCACGCCGTACAAGAATGCGTGGCTGAAAAAATTCCAGCTGCCTGCCGGCGACCTCGACAGTGGCCTGCTGCCGCATTTCGACTGCACACCGGCGGCCGGACAGCTGGCTGCGCCTGCCGGACTCGACATGCCCACGCTGGTGCAGCTCGGCTTCGAGGACTGCGACCTTGCCGCGCTGAACCTGCCGTCCGGCATGTCCGGCGGGCAGGCGCTGCTAGACGATTTCCTGCCGCGCATCGCGCGCTATGGCAAGGCACGCGACTATCCGGCGGTGAAAGGCCCGTCCTACCTGTCGGTGCACCTGCGCTTCGGCACGGTGTCGATCCGCGCACTCGCCCGTCACGCCATGGACGCGCTGCGCTCGGGCAGCGGCGCCGACGGCGCGGCGGTCTGGCTGTCGGAACTGATCTGGCGCGAGTTTTATTTCATGATCCTGCACCATCATCCGCAGGTGGCCGGCGGCGCGTCGTTCAAACCGGAATACGATCGCATCGGCTGGGAAGAAGGGCCGGACGCCGACGCCGCCTTCGCCGCCTGGTGCGAGGGACGCACCGGCTACCCGCTGGTGGACGCGGCAATGCTGCAGCTCAACCGCAGCGGCTACATGCACAACCGGCTGCGCATGGTCACCGCCTGTTTCCTGATCAAGGATCTCGGCATCGACTGGCGCCGCGGCGAAGCGTATTTCGCGCGCCAGCTGAATGACTTCGACCTGTCCGCCAACAACGGCGGCTGGCAATGGGCGTCATCCTCAGGCTGCGATGCGCAGCCTTACTTCCGCATCTTCAATCCGGTCACGCAGTCGGAAAAGTTCGATCCGGACGGCAAGTTCATCAAGCGCTACCTGCCGCAACTGGCGAAGCTCGACCCGAAATACGTGCATGCGCCCTGGCTGGCGCCGGAGCTGACGCTGCAGATGGCCGGTGTGGCGCTGGGCGCCGACTATCCGCGCCCGATCGTCGCGCACGATGAGGCAAGGAAGCGCACGCTGGAACGCTATGCAGTCGTGAAGAAATAGTGCCGCACTACTCGGCCGTCCCGCTGACCGGGCGGCTGTGGCGCGTCAGGTCGTACTGCGTCGCGCCGGCGTCCCGACCGGCGCGCTTGAGCCAGTCCGGATGCGCGAGCGTGTCGCGCAAATCACGCCGGCCGGCTTCCCAGCGCTCGAGCACGGTCGCGCGTGAAAATTCGTAATCTTTCGACTCGCGCTCGTACGGCCCCTGCCGGTAGATCAGGTGCACGATATCCAGCGGCGCAACCTCGGTGAAATCCTTCAGGAAGCGTGCGGCCGCATGATCGCGCAGTCGTTCCGGCAGCTCCGCCAGCAACTCCGCGATCGCGCAGCGGGTGTTGGTCAGCTCGGCCACCATGTTGCTGCTGTAGCGGGTGCGGCTCGAATACAGGATGTCCTTGTGACGCTTGAGCACGTCGTCGAAGTTGCGCGGCGGGTCGCCGCGCGCGCTGAACAGGTCGACCTGGAACACCAGCAGGCTCTGGTCGTCGTCACGCAGGTCGAGCACATGGTGCAGCGGCGTGTTCGACACGATGCCGCCGTCCCACCACAGCTCGCCGTCGATCTCGACCGGCGGAAATGACGGCGGCAGCGCACCGCTGGCCATCACGTGCTCGGGCCCGATGCGGGTCTGCGCGCTGTCGAAATAGTGCGAATTCCCGCTGCGCACATTCGCCGCGCCCAGCGACAGCCGGATCGCCCCGTCGTTGATCAGGTCGAAATCGACCAGTTCTTCCAGCGTCGCGCGCAGCGGCGCGGTGTCGTACAGGCTGAGCGCGCCGGGCGTGCCCGGCGGCTGGAACGGCGGCGGCGGGATGCGCGGCTGGAAAAAGCCCGGTATGCCGAGCCAGGCCGCATGCCAGGCGCTGAACTGGTTCAGCGCGCCGCGCTGCTCGCCATTCTCGGTCAGCGCACGCAGCCATGGCATCAGCGACGTCGGGTCGCCGAATTGCGCCGTGCCGGACGATACCCGGTGCCAGAACTCGGCCAGCCGCTCGACGCGGCGCGCTGGCGGATTGCCAGCGATGATCGCGGCATTGATCGCGCCGATCGATACGCCAACCACCCAATCGGGCTCGCATTCGGTGGCGGACAGTTCCTCGAACGCGCCAGCCTGGTATGCGCCGAGCGCGCCGCCGCCCTGCAGCACCAGCGCGATCACGTCATGCGCGCGCTTGAGGCCGGTGTTCTTCCGGTTGGCTTTCCAGTCGACTTTCATTGCGCCTCCCTGATCCGTTTTTCCCGATGCGCAGGCAAGCGCGCCCGAGGCCGCCGCTGCCGCTTTTGCCGCGGCCGCCGTCAGGCCGCCAGCCGCGCAGCACCTTGCAGGCGCGCAAGCATGGCCAGCAGGACTTCCTCGTCAAAAGGCTTGCAGAGGTAGCCCAGCACGCCCAGCTGCTGCGCCCGTTCACGATGCCGGCCGGCGATGCGCGAGGTGATCATCACCACCGGCAGGTCGCTCAGGCCGGCATCGGCGCGCAGCGCGGCCAGCAGCTCGAAACCGTCCATGCGCGGCATCTCGATGTCCAGCAGCAGCGCCGCCGGCCGGCGCTCTGCCAGCCTCTCCAGCGCCTCGAGACCGTCGCGCGCCAGCGCGACCGCATAGCCGTGGCGTTCGAGCAGCCGCTGGCTCGCGCGCCGCACCGTCAGTGAATCATCGACCACCAGCACCAGCGGCCTTTCGGGCTCGGCGCCGGCCACGGCCGGCGGTGTGTCGGGCAAGCGGAAAGGGTCGATGATCAGCGCAATGCTGCCATCGCCCAGCAGCGTCGCGCCCGTCATTCCCGGCACCTGCGCCAGTTGCGGGCCGGGATGCCGGAGCATCAGCTCGCGCTGCCCGAGCATGCTGTCAAGCTGCAAAGCCAGCCGCCGCTCGCCCTCCTCGACGATCACCACCGGAAGCCGGTCGGCGTCGCCGGCAGACAGCTTGCTGCGCTCGCCGAGCGCCTCGCCGAGATGCCGCAACGCCAGCCGCCCGTCGCGCCACGCCAGCCACCGGCCGTTCGCATCGCGTTCAACCTGTGCCGGCCGGGGCTGCACCACCTGCACGATGAGCGCGGCCGGCAGCGCGATGCGGCGCGTGCCCGCCATCGCCAGCAGCACCGGCAGGCTGGCCAGCGCCACCGGCACGGTCAGCGTGAAGCGGCAGCCTTGCCCCGCGACGCTGTCAACCGTGATGCGCCCGCCCAGCGCCTGCAGTTCGGCACGCACCGCGTCCATGCCGATGCCGCGCCCGGCCAGCGCGGTGACTTCGCTGGCGGTCGAGAATCCCGGAGCGAAGATCAGCGCGGCCAGTGCGGCGTCATCGGGTTCGTCATCCGCGCCGAGCAGGCCGGCCGCGTTGGCGCGGCTGCGCACGCGTGCCAGATCGACGCCGCCGCCATCGTCCTGCAGCCACAGGCGCAGTTCGCTGCCGGCCAGCGCAGCGCCGAGCGTCACCGTGCCTGTCGGCGGCTTGCCCCGCGCGATGCGCTGCGCCGGCGCTTCGATGCCATGCACGACCGCGTTGCGCAGCAGGTGGCCGAGCGGCCCGGCCAGCCGGTCGAGCAGGCTGCGCTCGATTTCCACGTCGCCGCCGGCGAGCGCCAGCGCGGCCTCGCGTCCGGCCTCTTGCGCTGCCTGCCGCAGCAGGTGGCGCAGGCGCGGCTCGGCAGCGCGCAACGGCTGCGAGCGCATCGCCTGCAGATCCAGCCCGAAGCGGCGCAAGTCACGCGCCTGCGCGGACGCGGCCGACGCAAGCCGCTCGACCTGCCGCGCCAGCCCGCGCTGTGTGCCAGCGAGGTCGGCAAGGCTTTCCGCCATCAGGCGCGTGAGTTCGTGCAGCCGCGTGTAGCGATCGAACTCGAGCGGATCGAAACCGGCGTCGCCGCCCGGCGACGCATGCGCAACGATGCGCGACTCGGCCTCGATCTCCAGTTCGCGCAGCTGCGCGCGCAGGCGGGCGAGATCCTCCGACAGCGACGCGACGGCCTGACGCTGTTCCTGCGCCGCATCGGCGATGCCGACATTCCCGACCCACAGTCCCGCCGCGCCGTCGGCCACGCGCGCGAGCCGCTCGGCGCCGACGCGCAGCTGCGGCGACGAGGCGGCTGCCGGGGGCGCAAGGCGTCGGCCAGTCGGAACGCGGCCGACGTCCTGCGCAACGCCGGCGGCATCGGCGGCGCACTTCGCCATTGCGGCCTGCGATGCGTCACCCCCGGTATCGGCCCGCACGACAGCGGGCGTGTCCGCTGCCTGCGGCGCGTCTGGCATGCTCCCCTGCAGCCAGCCATCGAAGCGCGCCTGCAGGTCCGGCAATGCGCGCAACACCACGGCTGCCGGTTGCCGCGCCAGCGTGGCAACGTCGGCTTCCGTGTCGTGAAAAGCGTCGCCCAGCGCCAGCCGGCCCGCCATGCGCGCGCTGCCCTTCAGCGTATGCAACAGGCGCAGCAACTGTGCCGGCGGCTCGCTGTCGTCCGGATGCTGCTGCCACGCATCCAGCGCCAGTTCAAGTTGCGGCAGCAGGTCGGCCGCCTCTTCGCGGAAGGTCGCGAGCAATTCCTGCGACGACAGGTCGTCGGCGGCGGACGCAGGGAATGGCAGCGCCTTCACCTGCGCAAGCGCAAGCAGTGCCTCGCGCGCAGGCAGCACCTGTGCGACCGCAGCGCCGGTCGACTGTACGACGTCGTCGGCGCCGGCGGCCACGCCGGTGGCGGCCGCATCGCCGGATTCGATGCGGCCGCCAGTCGGCTCGTCCGCACCGGCACCCGCTTCGTGATGCACGCCGCCAGCGTCGGGCAGCCTGCGGTCGTCCGGCGTATCGGCGCATTCGCTGTCGAGCGGCGCGGCAACCCCGGCGCGCAGACGCAACAGCAGTTCCGCTTGCGCGTCGCATTGTCCGCACCCGATGAAATCGGCGAGCATCCGGTCGAGCGCATCGACCGTCTCGGCCAGCAGCGCATTGCCCCGTCGCCAGCCGCCGGATGCGAGATGGCTTTCCAGCGCCAGTGCCAGGCTGGCCATCGCCGGCAGGCCGATGGTCGCCGAACAGCCGGCCAGCGTATGCGCCGCACGCTGTGCCGCCGCCGCGTCTTGCCCGTCACACGGCAGCGCGATGCGGCGCAGGCTGTGCAGGTAACCGGCCGCCTCGTCGATGAAGATCGACTGCAGCCGGTCGCGCGCTTCGCCGGCAATGGCGGTCGGCGCGCGGCCGTCCGGTGTCGTACCGTGCGTCGGCGCGTCCGAACGGAATGGCAGGATCGCCAGCGCCGACGCCAGGCCGACCCATGCGCTGGCGAATTCGGCCAGCACGGCACGGGGAGCTTCGTCGGCGCAGGCAGCCAGCGTTGCGCGCAGCGTATTCGCGGCGTCGCACTCGGCCTGCAGGCCGGTGACGGCCAGCGCGCCCGCGACACGCGCCAGCACATCGCCGACTGCCTGCCGGGCCTGCGCCCAATCGCCGCCCTGCCACGCGGCTTCCAGCGGCTGCTCGGCAGTGTCCAGCTCCGCGCGCATTGCGCCGCACAGCGCCGCCAGACGCCGCCGCGCGCCGCTCGCCTGCTGATGCCTGTGCAGCGCGATGCCGGCGACCGCCGGCTCGGCGTCGCCGGCAAGATCGACGATGGCGATCAGCGCGGCAGCACAGCCGCCGCCCTCTTCCGTCCATGCGTGCAATTCCACCAGCAGCGCGGCCAGCAGTTCGCGCTGGCGATCGTCCTGCATTTGCGGCACGCGTTGCGCGAGGCGGGCCAGAGGATCGGCGAGCTCCGACACACACGACACCCACGCCGCGTCGGCGGCCAGGGCCTGCCAGAGGGCCGGGTCCAGCAGGCGCGCGCCATCCTGTTCGAGTTCGGCAATGCGGGCGGCGACTGCCGCCGCGAAGGACGCCGGCGCAGCGTCATCCTGCGGCGCGGCGCCGTCATCCGCTGGTTGCTCGCCTGACTGCTCGTCGAGCCGGAACAGCCGCGCGACGGACTGCGCCGCCGTTGTCTGCAAGGTTCGCCCCGACAGCATCCGCAAGGCGTCGCGCACGAGCGGCTCCAGCAGATCGGGCAGCCCCGCGTCCTGCCGGTGTCGCAGCGCCCTGAGCGTCGCGGCAAGAAAGCGCTTGCCGGCGGCGAACGGCACGCCGTCCGCTGCAGCCAGCTCCTGCAGCCACGCATGCAAGGCCAGCCAGCACGCGCGCTCGTGGTCTGGCTGCGCGCCGGCGGCAGCCATCGCGACGGCACGGGCGAACGCTTGCGCGGCATCGCCGGGCACGGCGTCGCCCTCTGTCCGCAGGCAGATCAGCAGCGCGCGTTCGGCATCGGCTAGCGGGTCGCCGTAGACGGACACTGAAGGCAACGGCGGCAGATCAGCCGTCGGCTGCAGCGACAGCAATGCGGCCGGAGAAACGTCGCCTCCACCGCCGAGCGCAGCAATCTGCCGCCAGCAGCGCAGGAGCCGCGCGGCGCACGGTTCGCACTGGCGCTGCGCGCACCCGAGCGCGTAAGCGACGCAACGTTGCAGTGCCTGTGCGGCGTCGGCATGCCGTGCGACGCCAGCCGGGTCAGCGAGGCCGGCGCACTGCATTTGCGCCTGCATCAGCCGCACGAGCGCTGCAGCTGCCGGCTGCTGCGCGAACGCAAGCGCGCCCGCGACCTCCTGCAACAGCCGCACCGTGTCGTCAGCTGCGCTGCCGTCGACCTCGCCGCACGCTGCCGCGCGCAGCAACGCTGCTGTGCGTGCCAGCGATGACGCGATCGCGGCAGCCAGCACCTGCGATGCCGCCTGCGCCGCGCCCCCTGTCCCGCCCTCCTGCTGCATGGCGCGCACGCGGTCAGTTCCCGATGCGGAAGCGGCCGATCGCACTGTCGAGCTCGCCGGCCAGCGCCTCGAGTTCCTGCACCGACGCAGCCGTCATCTGCGTACCCTGCCGCGTGTGCTCGGTGACAGTAAGAATGCTGTCGATGTTGTGCGCGACGCGGTCGGCCAGCGTGGCCTGCTCGCCGGCCGCAGCCGAGATGCCGCCGATCAGGTCGGCCAGGTGATGCGAGATGCGGCGGATTTCGGCCAGCGCGGCGCCGGCGCTGTCGGAGCGGCGAGCGCCGTCGACCACGCGCTGCGTGGAGCGCTCCATTGCCGCCACGGCCTCCTGTGCATCGACCTGCACGGCCTTGACCAGCTGCGCGCTCTGGCGCGCGGCGTCGCCGCAGCGCTCGGCCAGCCGCTGCACCTCCTCGGCGACCACCGCAAAGCCGCGCCCCGCCTCGCCGGCCGACGCCGCCTGGATCGCGGCATTCAGCGCCAGCACATGGGTCTGCTCGGTGATGCCGGCGATCAGGTCGATGATGTCGCCGATCTCGAGCGACGAATCGCCCAGCCGCTTGATGCGCTTGGCGCTCTCCTGCACCTGTTCGCGCAACTGCTGCATGCTGGCGATCGCCTCCTGCACCGCCGCCTCGCCCTGTGCGGCCGCATTCACCGAGGCCTGCGCAACATCGGCCGACTCAGCCGCCGCATGCGACACCTGCCGGATCTGCGCTGTCATCCGCAGCACCGCATCACCGGTCTGCTGGATTTCGTCCGACTGGCGCGCCGCCAGCGCCAGCAGGTCGCCGGAAATGTTGCGCGCGCCGGCGCAGGAGGCGGCGACGTGCGTGGCGGTGCCGCGCACCTTGCCCAACAAATGACGCAGCTCTTCCAGCGTGAAATTGATGGAGTCTGCGATGGCGCCGGTGATGTCCTCGGAGACGGTCGCCTGTGCGGTCAGGTCGCCCTCGGCGACCGCCTGCAGCTCGTTCATCAGCCGCAATATCGCGGCCTGATTTTGCTGGTTCACGCGGCGCGCCTGTTCTTCATCGGCCTGCGCCTGCTGCCGCTGCCTTTCGGCATCCGCGCGCGCCTGCTCTGCCACCGCAGCGCGCAGCCGGCCGTGCCGCAACTGCAGCGCAGACCACAGCAGCCCGAGCGCGAGTGCCAGCACCGCCAGCGCACCGATCGCCCAGCGCATCCAGCCGCCGCTCTCGCCGGCGCGGCTGTCCTGCTGCAACGCCAGCAGGCTTTCGCGCAGCGCCTCGTTGTCGGCGAAGATGCGCCGCTCGGCTTCCTTGGCGGCGATGAACTGTCTGAGGTTGCCGAGTATCCCGGACAGCTCGCGCTGGTAGCGCGCGAATGCGGCCTGCAGTTCCGACAGCCGCGCGCGCGCGTCGGCGCTGGCCGTCGGCGGCAGCCGCAGCACCGCGCTGCCGCCGGCAAAGCCGTTCATGATGTCCTGAAAGGTGCCGGCGTCACGGCCGAGCAGGAAGGCGGTGTCCTGGTTGATGCCGTCGGGCGTGAGGAATTCGTTCGCACTCTTGCCGAGCCGCTGCGTCAGCATCACCAGCTGGCCGGCCGCCGCGACCTCGCGCGGCGACGCGCCGTTCTGCGCGGACAGCGTCGCGACCTGCTCGGCCAGTTCAAGCAACACCGGGTTGAGCCTGTTCAGCGTCTTCAGCGTGCCACGAAAGCCGACCAGCTGTTTTTCCAGCGAAAGGATCTGCGCGGCCGAGCGGTCGGTCTGCTGCCATGCGTGCCGGATCGCATGGACGCGCGCCAGCAGCGCGGCGTCGGCTGCCGGCAGGCTGCGCCCGGACCAGTCGCCGCCCCCGGTCAGCAGGCCAAGCGCGCGATTGATTTCGGCACGACTTTGCTCGAGCTGCCGGAACGCATCCTGATTGCCCTGGATCGCATTCGGCGCTGCCTTGCCGAGCCGCTGCGAATGCATCACCAGTTCACCGGCGACCTGGGTGTTCAGCGCGGCCGTGACGGTACGGTCCGCATACAGCCACGCCAGCGCCGCGAAGGCCAGCAGCGACAGCACGAGCATCGCCTGCAGCGCGCGCAGCACGGCCGGCAGCGGCCAGCGTCGCAGCGCCTGCATGCTGCGACGACGCACGCGCGCCGCCGCGGCCGCCCGCAGATCGCGCAGCCAGTCGAGACGGGAAGCGGCGGGCTCGGCCATCAGTTCATGGCGCAGGTCTGGTTGCATGCGATGCTCCGGTAACGAGATGAATTGACGTGACATCAGCAGCTGCTGATGTCGATGAAGGCGGGGTCGCGCAGCAACGCTGCGATGTCGAGCCAGTGGCGCCGGGTGCCGGCGGCGTCTTCGTAGCTTGCCGATCCCCATGCAGGCAGAGCGGTGTCGGGCGCCAGCTCGCGCAGGCTCGCGCGATCGAGCGTGCCGCCGAGTTGCGCGACGCGAAGCGCGCAACGCACAGGCAGTGACGAAGACAGCAACAGCAGGCGATCGCCGTCGCGCGGCGGTGCGACCGATGCCCCTGTGAGACCGTCAAGGTCGATCACGCCAGCCAGGTCACCGCGATGGTTGATCAGCCCGAGATACCAGGGACGGGTGAACGGCACGGCGGTGATGGCAGGCACGGCGATCACTTCGGCAATGAACGCCAGATCGAACAGCCAGTGCCGCGCAGCCGTCGCACCGGCCACGCAATCCTGCGTCGCGCCCTGCAGGTCGGCGACCTGCTGCAGGCGACGCGACAGCTGCTGCTGGAAGTCGCGCAGCCTGTGGGAAGCGAGCGGCTCCACCCGGCGCTCAGGCGGATGCGCGCGACAGTGCGGCGACCCGCTGCAGCAGGTCGGCGGGATCGACCGGCTTGACCAGGTAATCGCGCGCGCCCTGGCGCAATCCCCAGATGCGGTCGGTTTCCTGCTGCTTGCTGCTGCAGATGATGACCGGCACGCCGCTGATGGCCGGGTCGCGCGCTATCTCGCGCGTGGCCTGGAAACCATTCTGGCCGGGCATGACGACATCCATCAGGATCAGCTGCGGCGGGTTCTGCCGCGCCTGCTGCAGCGCGGCTTCGGCACAGTCGGCGGTGCTGACGCTGTAGCCGTGCCGCGTCAGCAGGTCGGACAGGAAATGGCGCTCGGTCGGCGAGTCATCGACCACAAGGATGTGCTTGATGGGCATGGAGGTTCCGCGGCAGGGTTTCGGTGACAGGACGTCAGGCAGCCGCTGGCGGCAACAGCGCATGGTCGCGCACGGCCCGCAGCAGGCTGTCTTTCGTGAAGGGTTTGGTCAGGTAGGCAGTCGCACCGGCGAGCAGGCCGCGTGCGCGATCGAACAGCCCGTCGCGCGAGGACAGCATGACCACCGGAATGTGCGCGCTCGCCGGACTGGCGCGGATCAGCGCACAGGTCTGGAAGCCGTCCAGCCGGGGCATCTGGATGTCGCAGAAGATCAGTACGGGGCGGCGCTCGGCGATCAGCGACAGCGCGGCAAAGCCGTCGACCGCAAGGATGACCGGATGGCCCGCTTGCGACAGGAAGATTTCAGCAGAGCGACGTATCGTGCTGCTGTCATCAATGACCAGTACTTCCGAACCGATTTGCGAAGCTGCCATCGCCGCACCCGTTGAACGAAGTCATGCAACGGCGCGCAATGTAACAAAAATGGCAACGCCTTAATACGATGAAAAGTCAAACATCGTGCTGTGTCGGTATTTAGGCCACAGTTCGGCGCGGGCCGGGGGCGTTTTCCGCAGGCGCCGGCAACAAGGCCAATAGACAAGGCATGAGAGAGGATTTGCGGAGGTCGAGCGATGCATCCAGTATTCGCTCAAGCCCGGCGGGACAGGCAGGAAGGATGCGCGAACCGGAACCGGTCCGCGACAGCACAACAGGAGAAACGGGTCAGATGACGACCATTTCAAAGTCTTCCTTGCGCGCTCCGCATTCCGGGCAGGTCCAGTTCATCGGCACGTCTTCCCAGCGGGTACCCGGGGCGATGCCTTCTTCCGGCAGGCCGGCTTCCTCGTCGTACACCCAGCCGCAAATCAGGCACATCCAGGTCTTGAATTCTTGTCCGGTTGTCTTGTTGTCACTCACGGTACAGCCCTTAAAGTAAAATGCACAGCCAGCTATCTTAATGCTTTCCCAGTGCAAAACCAAACTTCCCCGCTCGTCCTGACCTTCGGCATTGCCGACCCGGTCGGTGCGATCGGCATTCAGGCCGACCTTGCCGCATTTGCCGCGATGGGCTGTCACGGCCTGTCGGTGCTCACCGCGCTGTCGGTCGGCGACACCACCGGCACGGAAGACCTGCAGGAGATCGATCCCGAATGGGTGTCGGACCAGGCGCGCGCGCTGCTCGAGGACATGCCGGTGGCCGCCCTCAAGGTCGGTTATGTGGGAAGCATCGAAGCGATTTCCGTGATCGCCGAGATCGTCTCCGACTATCCGGAAATACCGCTGGTGCTCGACCCGTTCGCCACCACGCTGCCGGCGCAGGACGTCGACGAGGAATTGCTGCTGGCGCTGCGCGAACTGCTGGTGCCGCAGACCACGCTGCTGCAGGTGTCGGCCGACGAACTGGCGCGACTGGCCGAGACCTGGCGCGACGCCAGCGACGAGGACATGCTCGAGGTCGATGCGATGCAGCTGGTCGAATTCGGCTGCGAATTCGTGCTCGTCACCGGCATGCCGGGCGACGCGCACGACGTGGCCAACGCGCTGTTCGGCAGCGACGGCCTGGTGCGCAAGGACAGCTGGCAGCGCCAGGCCGGCCCCTTCATCGGCGCCGGCAACACGCTGTCGGCGACCGTCGCCGCCATGCTCGCCAACGGACTTGACGTGCCGGAAGCCGTCGTCGAGGCGGAAGAGTTTACCAATGCCGCGCTGGGCAATGCGCAGCGGCTCGGCATGGGCAAGCTGGTGCCCGACCGTTATTTCTGGGCGCGCGAAGCGGACGCCGGCAACGGCAGCGACGCCCCCTGACCTTTTCCCCCGGATTCAAGAGACAAGAGAGGCCAACGTGTCCAACAACGATACCCTGTTCGCTCGCGCGCAGCGCAGCACGCCCGGCGGCGTGAACTCCCCGGTGCGCGCCTTCCGCTCGGTCGGCGGCACGCCGCGTTTCATCACCCGCGCCGAAGGCCCGCACTTCTGGGACGCGGACGGCAAGCGTTACATTGACTATATCGGCTCCTGGGGCCCGGCCATCGTCGGCCATGCGCATCCGGACGTGATCCGCGCGGTGCAGGCGGCGGCCGCGAACGGCCTGTCGTTCGGCGCGCCGACCGAAGGCGAGATCCTGATGGCCGAGGAGATCTGCAAGCTCGTGCCCACGATCGAGCAGGTGCGACTGGTGTCGTCCGGCACCGAGGCGGTGATGAGCGCGCTGCGGGTTGCGCGCGGCGCGACCGGGCGCGACCTGGTGATCAAGTTCGAAGGCTGCTACCACGGCCATGCGGACTCGATGCTGGTGAAGGCCGGCAGCGGCCTGCTCACCTTCGGCAACCCGACCTCGTCCGGCGTGCCGGAAGATTTCGCGAAGCACACGCTGGTGCTCGACTACAACGACTGCGCGCAGCTGGAAGATGTGTTCGCCAAAACCGGCGACCGCATCGCCGCGGTGATCGTCGAGCCGGTCGCGGGCAACATGAACCTGCTGCGCGCCACCCCGGCGTTCCTGCAGACGATGCGCGCGCTGTGCACGAAGCATGGCGCCGTGCTGATGTTCGACGAAGTGATGTCGGGTTTCCGCGTCGCGCTCGGCGGCGCGCAATCGCTGTATGGCATCCGCCCGGACATGACGGTGCTGGGCAAGGTGATCGGCGGCGGGCTGCCGGTGGCGGCCTTCGGCGGACGCGCCGACCTGATGAAGCATCTGGCGCCGCTGGGTTCGGTCTACCAGGCCGGCACGCTGTCAGGCAATCCGGTCGCGGTGGCGGCCGGCATGAGCACGCTGAAGATCATCCAGCAGCCGGGCTTCTATGAGCAGCTCGGCGCGCAGACGAAGAAGCTGGCCGACGGCCTCACGGCCGCCGCGAAGGAGGCCGGCGAAGCCTTCTGCGCGGATGCGGTCGGCGGCATGTTCGGCCTCTATTTCACTGAGAAGCTGCCGGAAAACTATGCGCAGATGATGGCCTGCGACAAGGCGCGCTTCAACATCTTCTTCCACGCGATGCTGGACGCCGGCGTCTACCTCGCGCCGTCGGCTTTCGAAGCGGGCTTCGTGTCGGCGATGCATACCGATGCGGTCATCAACGAGACGATTGCAGCGGCACGCGGGGCATTTGCGAAGCTGAACGGCTAAGCCAAAGCATCGACGAAAAAAAAGGCGTGCAGTGCACGCCTTTTTTCATTTCAGCCAGCCACGGCGCCTGAAGTACCAGAACGGCGTCACCGCGCTCGCCAGCATCAGCGCGATCGCGAACGGATAACCAAAGGACCAGTTCAATTCCGGCAGGATGCGGAAGTTCATGCCGTAGATGCTCGCGATCAGCGTCGGCGGCAGGAAGGCGACCGAGGCGACCGAGAAGATCTTGATGATCTTGTTCTGGTTGATGTTGATGAAACCGACGGTCGCATCCATCAGGAAGTTAATCTTTTCGAACAGGAACGCGGTGTGGCCATCGAGTGATTCGATGTCGCGCAGAATCTGCCGCGCATCGTCGAACTGGTCGGAATTGAGCAGCCGGCCGCGCATCATGAAGCTGACCGCGCGGCGCGTATCCATCATGTTGCGGCGGATGCGGCCGTTCAAGTCTTCCTCGCGCGCCATCGCCGACAGCGATTCGGCGGCGTCGGCGTCGCTGAATTCCTTTTGCAACACGCTGCGGCTGACTTCCTCGAGGTTCTGGTAGATGCCTTCGAGCGCGTCGGCCGAATATTCGACGTCGGTTGCATACAGGTCCAGCAGCACATCCTTGAAGTCGCCGATCGAGCCCGGTCGCGAGCGCGCGCGCATGCGCACCAGCCGGAACACCGGCAGGTCATCGCTGTGCATCGAGAACAGCATGTTCTTCGCGAGAATGAAGGCCACGGTCACCACGCGCGACTCGCCTTCGTCTTCCTCGAGCAGGAAGTCGGAACGCAGGTGCAGGTCACCGTTGTCAGCTTCGTAATAACGCGCCGACGCCTCGATGTCTTTCACATCGTCTTCGTCTGGCAGCGTGACGCCGTAGATGCCGCGCACCCAGTCGCGCTCCTCGTCGCTGGGGTCGGTCAGGTCCACCCAGATCGGAGAAGCACGCTCGAGGTCGGCGCGCGTCTCGATATTGACCTGGCTGAGCCGGCCGTTCTGCAGCACGAATACATTGATCATCAGCTCTCCCGGCCGCAAGTCTGCGGCATGCCTGCGGCGCATGCGCACGCAGATGACATTTCGTTACTTTTCAGGGAGCGCGGCCATTGATGGCCATGCGCCCGCTCGCCGTCGACGGACCCGGCAAGCGGCACGCATTCAGGGAAAGCGTCAGCTTGAAGACGGGCCGCCAGTCGACGGTCGATGAGGTGAGGTGGGACTGCCCAAGGGGTGTCTCCGTTGTTCAAAACACCGAGAGTTTACTTTTTTTGCGCAGGAGCAGGCAAGGATTGATGCCGCCCGTCCTCAGGTTCAGGGCAAATCCGCGCCATTCATCCGCATCAGGATCAGCGCCGAGCGGCGCGCGAGGTAGTTCGAGTCAAGATGGCGGCCGAAGAAGCGCGGGTTCGGCAGCATCACCGACAGGCGCGCAGCCTCGCCCTGATCGAGCGCGGCGGCCGGCTTGCCGAAGTATTTGCGCGACGCCGCCTCGCATCCGAACACGCCATTGCCCCATTCGACCACGTTCAGGTAAATCTCGAAGATGCGGCGCTTGTCCATCATGGCCTCGAGCATGTAGGTAATCACCATCTCCTGTGCCTTGCGAACATAGCTGCGCTCGCCGGACAGGAACAGGTTCTTCGCCAGCTGCTGGGTGATGGTCGAGCCGCCGCGCACCACCTTGCCTTTTTTCGCGTTCTTTTCGTAGGCCTTTTGCAGCGCCTCCCAGTCAACGCCTTCATGCTCGGCGAAGTTGGCGTCTTCGGCGGCGATGATCGCGCGCTTCAGGTGGTTCGAGATCCGGTTGTACGGCACCCACTGGTGCTTCAGCGTCGCCTTCGGGTTTTTTTCCTGCAGGCGCTCGAGCTGCTCGCGCATGAAGGCGGTCGAGCTCGGGTTGTGGTTGACCCACCAGCAGATATGGATGAAATACCAGGCCTGCAACAGCAGCACCAGCGCCAGCGGCACGCCGACGATCCACAGCAGGAAAGTGCGCCGCCGACTCACAACTGCTCCCGCAGCCACTGGTAGACCGGTGCGGTATCGGGGCGCACGCCGCGCCAGAGGAAGAAGGATTCGGCGGCCTGCTCGACCAGCATGCCCAGGCCATCGCGCACGCGCGCGCCCTGCGCTGCGGCCATCTGCATGAACACCGTCGGCGCGGGGCCGTACATCATGTCGTAGGCAAAGGTCGCGGTCGTGAATGCCGACGCCGGCACCGGCGGCAGCTCGGACGACAGGCTGGCCGAGGTCGCGTTGATCACGATATCGAAGCCACCCGCCACGGCGCCAAAGGCGGCGGCCGACAAGCGGCCCTCCGCGGCTGAAAACTGGTCGACCAGCGCGTCGGCGCGCGAGACCGTGCGGTTCGCTATCACGATCTGGTCGGGCCGCTGCTCGAGCAGCGGCAGGATCACGCCGCGCGCGGCGCCGCCGGCGCCGAGCAGCAGCACGCGCGCGCCGGCGACCGCCACGCCGGCATTCGCGACGATATCCCGCACCAGCCCGACGCCGTCGGTGTTGTCGCCATAGATGCGGCCGCCGTCGAACTTCAGCGTGTTGACCGCACCCGCGGCCTGCGCTCGCTCACTGCGCTCGTCGGCCAGCGCGAAGGCGTCGAGCTTGAACGGCACGGTGACATTTGCGCCGCGACCGCCGCCGGCGACGAATGCGCGCACGGCCGCATCGAAGCCGTCGACCGGCGCGAGCAGGCGCTCATAGCCGATGTCCTGCCCGGTCTGCTGCGCGAAGCGCGCATGGATCTGCGGCGATTTGCTGTGCGCGATCGGGTTGCCGATCACGACGTACTGGTCGGTCATTCTCTGCTTTCAACTGAAGGTTGCGTTTCCAGCCGCTGCTCGCGGGTGAACGAGAACCGGGTGACGATCTCCCATACCTGCGCACGACCGCCGGCGGCGACGACCGCCGGCAGCGGGCCAAACGGCGCCGCGCGGCGCACGATGGCCAGCGCAGCGGCGTCCAGCGCCGGATTGCCTGAACTGCGCTCGACACGCGGCCCGCCTTCCCCGCCATACAGCGAGCCGTCCTGGCGCAGCGGGATGGAAACGATCAGGTCACCGTAGAGCTTCGCGCCGCCGTTCTGCGGGAAATGCAGCGTGCCGGCCTGTTCTATTTTTTTACGGAGCGCAGTGTAATACAGCGCATAGGGTACTTCGCGCGCATTCGGTCCGAGCTGACGTTTCAGCGGCCGCGCATGGTAGTCGGCAATGTCGCTGGCGATCTCGGCCTGTCGCCGCGCCAGCGCGGGCGAGGGTTCGGCCGTCGGCCGCGCCTGCAGGCCGGTCGGCTGCTCAAGCGGCGCGCCGGCGGCCACGTCGGCGCGCCGCTTGAGCAGGGCCAGCAGTTGTAGCTGCCTTCGCTCAAGCTCGGCCACGCGGCGCTGCTGCGCGTCGAGCAGCCTGCCTTCAGCCACCTGACCGCGGTCGGACAGCGGTGAGCGCGCCCGGCCGGCATCGAGCGTTCCGCCGCCATCGAGACTGGCCTGCGCCAGCGCCGCGGCCCGCAGCGGCATCGCATCGCTGCGCGCATTGACGAGGATGACCGGCAGCCGGCTGTCGAAAGCCGCCGTGCGTGTGACCGACGGCGGCACGAAACGCAGCGCCAGCAACGCCGCATGAACGGCCAGCGAGACGGCGACCGCGGCCACCATCAACTGCCGGTCGCTCGCGGCCGCGCGGATCACGCGGGCTGGTCTCCGTCGGCCTCCGGAACCGGCGCATCATCGGCGCCCTCCCCGGCCATTCCGCCATCCTCCTGCTCGGCCGATTGCTCGGCGGTCTGCTCGGCCGCCTGCTCGGCTTCGTCGGCCACGTCGGCCTCTTCGAGTTCGATCTCGTCAGCCAGCGACGGCAGCACGGTGGCCACTTCGAGCACGCGCGCCTGCACCGACAGGTCCACTTCGTCCCAGTCGATCAGCTCCAGCTTCAGCTGCGTGCCGCGCGCATGGCGCACGCCGGTCATCGGGATGACCAGCGGGATGTCGACCAGCCGCAGCACCTCGTCCTTCAGCAACACGGCATCGACAAGGCGCGCATCCTGCTGTTCGAGCCAGCGCAGGCACCAGTAGCGCTCCATCGTCGCCTGGAAATCGGCATAGGCCGAATACGCGCTGTCGAAGGCCGAGACAATGGCGAACAGGTCGGCGTCCTTCGGCTTGAAGGTCGCGACCAGCGGCGCGGTGACGCCGCCCTTCACGCACGACAGGATCTGCCACTGGTTCACGAGATCGGTGTAGCGCCGCAGCGGCGAGGTGCTCCATGCATACTGGTCGACGCCCAGCCCCTGGTGCGGCGCCGCGTGCGTCAGCATGCGCACTTGCATGCGCGTCGCCCAGCCCTGGCCGCCGCCCTGCGCACGGTAGATGCCGGGCACGCCGTGGTCATGCATCAGCTTGCCCCAGGTGCTGTTGGCGAAGATCATCAGCTCGGCGACGATCTTGTCGAGCGGCGCGCCGCGCTTGCGGCGGGTGATGGTGACGACGTCGTCATCGACATAGAAATTGAAATCGACGCGATTGCTCTGTTCCGGCCTCAGCCCGAAAGACGCACGGCGGGCCATGCGGACGCCCTCGAGCGCCTGCGCCCATTGCCACAGCAGCGCGATCTCTTCCTTGTGCGGATAGTCGCCGCTGCCGGCGGCGAGCGCCTCTTCGGTCACATGTTCGTCAAGCTCGTTGTGGCGCAGGTTGGACGCAATGGTGACATTCTCGGCGACCGTCTGCGTGTCGATCACGGTCCAGTCGGACGGATCGAGCGTCGCGTACAGCGACAGCGCCGGACGCGGCACGCCTTCGCCCAGCGTGAAGTGATTCACCAGTTCATCCGGCAGCATCGTGATCTTGTCACCGGGCATGTAGACGGTGCTCATGCGGTCGCGCGCGATCGCATCGATCGCATCGCCGCGCGCGATGCCGAGCGCCGGCGCCGCAATGTGAATGCCGACCCGCACCTTGCCGTCGGCCAGATGCTGCACCGACAGCGCATCGTCGATCTCGGTCGTGGTCACGTCATCGATCGAGAAGGCCCGCACGTCGGCCGTCGGCAGCTCGGGCAAGGGCGGCAGGCTGATCGCCGGGAAGCCGGTGCCGCGCGGGAAGTGCTCGGTCAGGAAGCGCGCGAGGTGCAGCTCCTTGGCCGAGGCCACCGCGCCGACGGACAACAGCAGCCGCGCCGCGGTGGTCTGCAGATCCGCGCAGGCCGATTCGAGCGCCTTGTGTTCGATGCTGTTCTTGTCCGGCTTGTGCAGCAGCTGGCGGACCGCCGCACGGATGGCGTCGGGCAGGCGGCCTGCCTTCAGTTCGTCCGCCATTGCCGCCTGCTGCTCTGCCTGCAGGCGCTTCTTCTCGATGCCGGCCAGCGCGGCCTGCAGCGTCGCCGCGGGCGCCGCCTTGTAGCGCCCCTTGCCCTTCTTGTGGAAATAGATCGGCGATGCGGCGATCTTCAGCAGCAGGCCGGCGGCCTCGTCCGGCTTGGGCGCATGGCCGAAATACTCGCTGCCAAGCTCGGCGAAACCGAACTCTTCCTCGCCCGCCACTTCCCACAGGAAGGCGACGTCGATCTCGCCGGCCAGCTTGTTCGCGCTGGCGATCATGTCGGCCGCGGACGGCGTATCGAATTGCAGCAGCACGTCACGCGAGCGCACCTTGGTGCGCTTGCCCGTCGGCGTCTCGACCTGGAACGCTTCACCTTGCTGGCTCAGCACGCTACCGACCTTGAAATCGCCGGACTCTTCAAAGAATAAATTCATTTTTCTTCACAAAACCTGACCACCTCGTCGAGGTAGTCATCAAAATCGGACAGCCCGTGATCGCTTCCCTCGATCACGTGCTGGTGTGTGCCGGCATAGCGCGCGGTCATTTCACGCCAGTCGAGGACTTCGTCGCCGGTCGCGGCCAGCAGCAGGTAGCGTTGCGGGCGGGTGATGCGCTGCGCGGTCAGCGCCTCCAGCTCGGCGATGTACTCGGCGCGGAACCAGAAGCGCTCGTCGGAATGCCAGGCCTTCTGCTCGCCAATGTATTTGGCCAGATCGCGCGCCGGCCAGACAGCCGGATTGATCAGCACCGCGCGGCAGCCGGTCTCCTCGGCCACGGCCGTCGCATAGAAGCCGCCGAGCGACGACCCGACCACGGCGAACCCGGCGGCCGGAAGCTCGCGCACCAGCGTACGTATCAGCGCCATCGCCTCGCGTGGCGACGGCGGCAGCTGCGGACAGAGGAAACGATGCGCGTCGCCGCGCGCGCTGAAATGGTCTTGCAGCCGGCGCGCCTTGAATGAAGCCGGCGACGAGCGAAACCCGTGCAGGTAAAGAACGGTACGCAAGGCTCAGGGCTTCGCGGCCAGCGCGTCAAGCAGCTTCTGGTGCACGCCGCCGAAGCCGCCGTTGCTCATCACCAGCACCGAGTCCCCCGGCAGCGCGGCGGCCGCGACGGCGTCGACCAGAGTCGGCAAGTCGTCGAAGGCCTGTGCGCGCACGCCCAGCGGCGCGAGCGCCGCGCCGAGATCCCAGCCGAGGGCATCCTTGCCGTTGCCCTTCGCGCCGTAGCCGAACACCAGGTCGGCGTCGGTCAGGCTGCCCGGCAGCGCATCCTTCATCGTCCCCAGTTTCATCGTGTTCGAGCGCGGCTCGAGCACGGCGAGGATGCGCGCGCTGCCGACCTTTTTCCGCAATCCGCCGACCGTGGTGGCGATCGCTGTCGGATGATGCGCGAAGTCGTCGATCACGGTCACGCCACGGACGACGCCGCGCGTCTCCATCCGGCGCCTGACGTTCTCGAACGCCGCCAGTGACGCGATCGCCTGCGCCGTCGGCACGCCGACATGCCTTGCGGCAGCGATCGCCGCAATCGCGTTCCAGCGGTTGTGCTCCCCCGTCAGCGACCAGCTCACCGTGCCGACCGGCTCGGCGTTGAACAGCACGTCGAAACTGCCGTCTTCATGTTCGTTCATGGTCCAGCCGGCGTCACCGGCGAAACGCTCGACTTCGCTCCAGCAGCCACGCGCCAGCACGCGCTCCAGCGAGGCCTCGCGGCCATTCACCAGCAACCGGCCGCACGACGGCACGGTGCGGACCAGATGGTGGAATTGCGTTTCGATCGCGCCGAGATCGGGGAAGATGTCGGCGTGGTCGTACTCGAGGTTGTTCAGGATCGCGGTGCGCGGCCGGTAGTGGACGAACTTGCTGCGCTTGTCGAAGAAGGCGGTGTCGTATTCGTCGGCCTCGATCACGAAGAAGCCGCCGCCCTGCCCGCCTTCGCCGCCGATGCGCGCCGAAATGCCGAAGTTCATCGGCACGCCGCCGATCAGGAAGCCCGGATGGTAGCCAGCATCTTCGAGGATCCAGGCCAGCATTGATGAGGTGGTGGTCTTGCCGTGCGTGCCGGCCACGGCCAGCACCCACTTGTCGCGCAGGATGTGCTCGCCTATCCACTGCGGGCCGGACACATAAGGCAGCCCGCGATCCATGATCACTTCCATCAGCGGGTTGCCGCGCGAGACCACGTTGCCGACCACATACAGGTCGGGCTGCAGGCTGACCTGCTCGGGGCCGAAGCCCTCGATCAGTTCGATGCCCTGCGCGCGCAGCTGCGTGCTCATCGGCGGATAGACATTGGCATCGCAGCCGGTGACCTTGTGGCCGGCCTCTTTGGCCAGCACTGCCAGGCCGCCCATGAAGGTGCCGCAGATGCCGAGGATGTGGATATGCATATAATCAGAGTCGCGCGAACGCTTGGACAAGTGCGGGATTTTACCTGACGCCCCCCGTACGCCATCGGCGAATCTGTGCCCGGCGCGCGTACCGGCGAACCCGGCGGGGTCGGCGCGTCCGGGCCGTTGCACGATCACCCACACCTTGCCAAATGACTATTTACTATCCGAGCGATGCCGAACTGCTGCGCGCCGAAATCGCTGCCGCTGCCGCGCGAATGATTGCCGAGGACGGCGCCGATTACGGCACCGCCAAACGCAAAGCCGCCCGGCTGGTGCTCGGCAACCGCAAGGTGCGGACCGACGTCTTGCCGGACAACGCGCAGATAGAAGATCAGGTGCGCGAATACCAGGCCTTGTTTTTTGGCGAGGAGCACGCGCAACGCCTGCAGCACCTGCGTCAGCTGGCCGTCGAACTGATGGAAAGGCTGGCCGACTTTCATCCGATGCTGACAGGCGCCGTGCTCAACGGCACGGCGACCGTGCATTCCGACATCCATCTGCAGCTGTTTGCCGACAGCAGCAAGGACGTCGCCGTCTTCCTGCTGAATGCCGGCATTGATTACGAAGTCTCCGAAAGCCCGCATTTCCGACATCCGGATCAGGGCGTCGAGACCTTGTCATTTATGTGGAGGAAAGAAGCCGTTCACCTGACGCTGTATGATCGCGATGATTTGCGCGGCGGCGGTGGCCGCCGTCCGATGGACCGGGCTGACTTGTCGGCAGTCCGCGCACTGCTGGAAAACGAAGGACAATGAAGAACCTTTTTGCTTTTTTCGCCATTGCCGTTCTTTTTGGTGGCATCGGCGCCTATTTCGGCAACAAGCGATCCGAGCCGGCCGCACCAGCCGCCACGGCAGTCGGCGCGCTGATGCAAACATCGTTTCCCGATGTCGAAGGCAAGCCGCACAAGATGTCTGAATGGCAAGGCAAGATCGTGCTGCTGAATTTCTGGGCCACCTGGTGCCCCCCCTGCGTTTCGGAAATGCCCGAGCTGGTCCAGCTGCAAAAAGAGTTGGCTGGAAAAAACCTGCAAATCATCGGTATCGGCATTGATTCCCGCACGAATATTCAGGATTTCGCCAGCAAACACCAGATCAGCTATCCGCTGCTGGTGGGCGGAATGGAGGGTACAGCGGTGTCGAAACAGTTCGGAAATGATACCGGCGGGCTGCCATTCACCGTCCTGATCGGCCCCGACGGAAACGTGCGCAAGACGTATATGGGACGGCTGGACATGCAAAAAGTGCGTACCGATTTGGATCCATTGCTGCCCCGATAAGCGTTTCCACTTGCCATTGATCTGCATTTTGCAGGAAAATGCCCCCTTCTTCGTCAAAACGCGGCCCATTCGATGGCAAAAAAACTGCTCCTGCTGAACGGCCCGAACCTCAACCTGCTGGGGACGCGTGAGCCCGAGATCTACGGATCGACGACGCTTGCCGACATCGAGCGGGCAGCCGTCGCACAGGCACAGGCCGCAGGGGCATCGCTGGCTCATTTCCAGAGCAATCATGAAGGACAGCTGATCGACTGCATTCATGCAGCACGCGGCGAAGGCGTGGATGCGATCGTGATCAATCCGGGCGGGCTCACCCATACCAGCGTCGCGTTGCGCGATGCGCTCGCGGGCGTTGCGATCCCGTTCATTGAAGTACATATTTCGAATGTTCACCGGCGCGAGGCTTTCCGCCATCACTCGTACCTGTCGGAACTCGCTGTCGGCGTCATCTGCGGACTCGGCGTTGATGGCTATCGCCATGCGATCGATTTCGCGCTGAACAAAATTTAGGCAACACCCGACATCCTCCGGTGCCCGCCCCGATATCAATTGAGCGGGCATGAATGGCACCGGCATTTATTAACCTTGCAGGCAGACCTCCCATGGATCTAAGAAAACTCAAGACACTGATCGACCTCGTGGCTGAATCCGACATTTCGGAACTGGAAGTCACCGAAGGCGAGAGCAAGGTTCGCATCGTGAAGAACGCCGCTCCGGCCCCGCAAAGCCAGGTCATGATGATGCCGGCCCCGGCTCAGCAGGCAATGGTCGCTCCGGCCGCTGCCGCCCACGCCGCGCCGGCGGCTGCACCGGCGGCAGCGCCGGCAGCCGAGGCCGTGCCGGCTGGCCACGTGGTCAAGTCGCCGATGGTCGGCACGTTCTATCGTTCGTCCGCTCCGGGCTCCGCACCTTTCGTCGACGTCGGTTCGACCGTGAAGGAAGGCGACACGTTGTGCATCATCGAAGCGATGAAGCTGCTTAACGAGATCGATGCCGACGCAAGCGGCACGATCAAGCAGATCCTCGTCGAGAACGGCCAGCCGGTCGAATACGGCCAGCCGCTGTTCATCATCGGTTAATCCGGATCGCGCCTGCATCCGGCGGCTTTGGCCGCCGCCGCAGGCGTCCCCTATCGGGCGTCCCGCAAAATGTTTGAAAAAATCCTCATTGCCAACCGTGGCGAGATCGCGCTGCGCATCCAGCGCGCGTGCCGCGAGATGGGCATCAAGACGGTGGTTGTCCATTCCGAAGCCGACCGCGAAGCAAAATACGTGAAGCTGGCCGACGAGTCGGTCTGCATCGGCCCCGCGCCGTCCGCGCAAAGCTACCTGTCGATGCCGGCGATCATCAGCGCCGCCGAAGTCACCGACGCCGAAGCGATCCACCCGGGCTACGGCTTCCTGTCCGAGAATGCCGACTTCGCCGAGCGCGTCGAGCAGTCCGGCTTTGTATTCATCGGCCCGCGTTCCGACTCGATCCGCCTGATGGGCGACAAGGTGTCGGCCAAGCAGGCGATGATCAAGGCCGGCGTGCCCTGCGTGCCCGGCTCGGACGGCGCGCTGCCGGACGACCCGAAGGCGATCGTGCAGACCGCGCGCCGCATCGGCTACCCGGTGATCATCAAGGCCGCCGGCGGTGGCGGCGGTCGCGGCATGCGCGTGGTGCACACCGAAGCCGCGCTGCTGAACGCCGTCACGATGACCAAGACCGAAGCCGGCGCCGCATTCGGCAATCCGGAAGTCTATATGGAGAAGTACCTGGAAAATCCGCGCCACGTGGAGATCCAGGTGCTGGCCGACGAATTCAAGAACGCGATCTGGCTCGGCGAGCGCGACTGCTCGATGCAGCGCCGCCACCAGAAAGTGATCGAAGAAGCACCGGCGCCGGGCATCCCGC
>CAYZXP010000002.1:0-3686 GCA_964482415.1 uncultured Bifidobacterium sp.
GCCGCAACGGGCGCAGCGAGGAAATGCTGGCAGCATGCGGCCAGCGGCCGGATGAGCAGGCGCTAAGGCGCAGCGGATACGGCCGCCGGCTGGACTGCCCCGGCGATCGCATTGCGAATGGCGTCGCGTGTCGCCGTTGCCTGTGGTTGCCATTCGTCGGCCAGCGCTACGGCGCGCTCGGCAATGGCCAGTGCCTCATCCGGACGGCCGCGCTGCAGCAGCAGGGTCGCGAGGTTGTTCAAAGCGACCGCGCTGCGCGGATGCCGCTCGGCGGCGATGCGAAAAGCCTGTTCGGCATCGTCGGTTTGACCGATGGCGTACGCGGCATTGCCTCGCCCGATCATGAATACGAGACTGTCCGGCCAGCGTCGGGCGGCTTCCGTGTACCAGCCGTGCATCGCCGCAGGGGTGGCAAATTTTTCCAGCTGCGTGAGTGATTTTTCCAGTGCCTGCGGGCTGGCCGACTGCGGCAGCGAACCGGGCCGCAGGATCAGCATGCCCCAGTAATCGGAACGTGCCCATGTGTGCTCGAAGGTGCTCATGGCCATCACTTCGCGCCGGTTGGGTCCGGAGCGCAGGATGACTTCGCTTTTCTCGCGGTCATAGCCGACCACCACTGCGTAATGCCAGCGAGGCGCGATCGCGAGACTGAGGTTCTGCAAGATGATGACCGGCGTGCCGGCTGCGACTTCGGCGAACAGGCCGGCGAGCGAGGCGGGGGCGGGCAGTGCCAGTGCCCCCTGCCGTCGCGCCCCGGCCAGCATCTCGGCCTGCAACGACCCTTCGCGCCCGGGCAGGAAGACCTGGTTGGAGAGCGTTTCCGGGTCAGCCGGATAACCGGCGGCTGCCAGTCCGGTGGCCAGTGCGGCTGGTCCGCACTGGTGTTGCTGCTGGGCGAAAAACGGCGTGTCGACCAACTCGGCACGGAGCGGCAAATCCGGCGCTGCGGCATTGAGCGAGCGCGTCTGCGTCGCGCAGCCTGTCGCAACAAGCGCGACAAAGGCTGCGATCCACAGGCGCTGGCCGTACAGCCGCATATCAGCGTTGCGCGCGTGTGAACGGGAAGACTTTGGTCAGTCCGAGCAGGTCGGTAATGAGCAGGATGATGAAGATCAGGCCAACGGTCGCAAAGAAGTCGCCACCTGCCGGCAGGCGATCAATTCGGTCGGACAGAGCATTGACCTCTTCATCGCTGAGCGCAGCGACGCGATCACGGACCTCGTCTTTGCTCACACCGAACTGTTCCAGCGTCTTGCCGACATCAGCACGCGCCAGCGCAGCGCTGATCTTTTGTTCCGCGTCCTGTCGCGACTGGGCTGCCGCAACAGCGTCGGCGCCGATCAGCGCAGCCTGAGCCGGCGCTGCCAGCCACACCAGATTGAAAATGAAAATCATCGAATAAACAAAAGACTGCGTAAGCTTCTTCATTTGAATTCTCCTTGTGCTTTATGGGGAATGCGCGCTGCAATACGCATTGCGCGCTCGGAGAGGCAGTTTTTCAGGTTTAAGGAGAAGCCGATTTGAGGATGGGCAAATTTTCTGTCTGACAACCACCAGGGATTGCGTGTTGAATCAAGCTCGACTCCGGTTTCCCTTTCGTACCCATGGCAAATAAACGCATAATTTGTATTATGTAAAATCAAGTGCGTATGCGTTTCTACACGGGTATCTTCCAAAGCCTTTGGCTGCTCCCTTTCCTTCTCGACATCCGGAACTTGTTTTGCAGCACTGCGGGTCTTGAGTGCAGCGGATTGATTGGTTAACCCATTTAAAAACAATGCAGTGTGGTCCGATCTTAAATTGTTGCATCAACTTTTTCCGGACCCCGGCCGGCGTGCCATTCGGTACTGGCCTACCTCCGCGCTACATCGGGTGGTGCCACGCAGATTTCATGGCTGTGGCTTGCCATTGACTCCGGCAATGGACTGGCACGCCGCCGCCATCACTTGCGAAGCCGGCCTTCCTGTATGGATTGTTCGACGATCAGGCCCGCAATCATCGACAGTTCTGCCGCGATCAGGTTGAGCACGTCATCGGCCGTGAGGATGCCAAACAGGCTTCCGGTCTGATTGACGACGGGCAGGCGCCGGACGCGGCGACCGCGCATCACGGACAACGCTTCGTCCAGGCTCGCATTTTCCCGGACGGTCGTCACCGGTGTGCTCATCAGGTCCGAGGCGGTAAACAGCTTTGCTTCCACATCCAGCGCAATCGTTTCGACCAGGATGTCCCGGTCGGTGATGATCCCGATCGGTATCCGTGCGCCTTCCTGCTGCATGTCTACCACAAGCACATCGCCGATATGGTGGCGCCGCATCAGCGCGGCGACTTCGGCGATCGGGGTATCGGCCTCGCAGCAGATAACATTCAGGTTCGCATAGTCGCGGACCACCATGGCGCCTCCGAAGATTGACAGTACCTGCCCATGAGGCCACCATGGGCATGAAAGGAGCAACAACTTATGCAAAAGGAATTCAGTCTCGAACGTATACGCACGCTGGTCGCTGATCTGGAGCAGGAACTCGCCGCCGCGCCATCCGATTCGCCCAAAGTCGACGAACTCCGCACCGAACTTGCCATGCTCAAGGGCACCCTTGACAGTCCCGAAGGCGCTGCCCCGGGGCTTGAGCAGCAGCTCCATGGCGTACGCAGCAAGCTCGACGATGTCGTTGCCAGTGTCGAAGGCGAAGTGCTGAAAGACACGCCCTACCTGACCGAACTCGGCCGGATACTCGGGCTGGTCTGAGCGCCCGTTCAAATGCTTCAGCGGGAGTCCGGCCGCGTCCGGATTCCCGCGCCCTTTCCTTCTTCCCCGACAAAAGCGCCGTACGCGACCTGAACGGTCGCCGTCACGTCTGACCACAAGTTTTCAGCCGGTCGCGCAACTTTCCCCGTCTCCCCCCTGTCCTACCCCCGCTTAACGCAATCCGTGCGTCAACCCTGGCGCCGCCTGCCGCAGGCCGCGGCAATTTCACTCGTGAATTCATGCCAAAATTTTCAACGCTGATCAATTCGCTCGCCCAATTCCTGAAGAACAGCCGCCTCCGCACGGCGCTGTTTGCGCTGCTGCTGCTGTCAGCCATCATCATTTCTTTCGAGAGTGCGCCGCGCCTGTTGCCTGCTTCCCCGGTGGTGTACAGCCAGGACGTTTCGCTGATCACATCGCTGCCTGCGCAGCGGCAGCGGCTTGAATACTTGCTGATCGTGCAGCCGGCAGCGGAGTCGCCGCGCTATGTGATCAAGTACAAGGACCAGACCAAGATGCTGTCAGTCAAAGTGCCGAACTCGACGCACGTCAACCTCGAACGCGAGGTCCTGCTGAAGAACGGCATTCCGTATGCGATCGCACAGCCGGACTGGGTGATGGCGAACCCGGCGGTGATGCAGGATCATGAGGCGCCGCAGGGTTTTCTTGAATCGGCCGGCAGCTTCCTTGCCCATAATGCGATCGGCATCCTGCTGCTGGTGCTGATGGCCGTGATGCTCAGAAAGAGCATGCCGGGCATGGGCGCATCGGCCAGCGTGATCCGGCCGGACAAGCTGAAAGGCAGCATGGATGACCTGGTCGGCATGGACGACATCAAGCGTGAAGTCGCGCACCTCGAGTCGATGATCCTCAATCGCGACCTGTACAAGTCGCACAATATCGACAAGCCATTCAACGTGATGCTGACGGGGCCGGCCGG
>CAYZXP010000002.1:3786-30251 GCA_964482415.1 uncultured Bifidobacterium sp.
TCGAACTTCGATGACGCCAACAGCGAAATGGACGAAGCGATGCTGCGGCGTTTTTCGGTGAAGATCAATTTTCGCCTGCCGAACAAGGCTGAAAGGCGGGAGCTGCTCGGCGTCTTCCTGCGCCGCAAGGCTCCGGCCGTCGTCGACTGGGACAGCCTGAATCTCGATTATGTCGCCGAGATCACGGCCAACCTGTCGCCCGCGCTGCTGGAAACCGTGGTCGATCGGGCCAGCATGATCGCGATTGAAGAGAAGACGCGCATCGACACCGAACTGCTGTTCCGGGCGTTCGAGCGCAGCGCGATCGGCCTGACCGACCGTGCCGCGAGTGCGGAAAAGGACAAGCAGCGCGAACGTGTGGCGCTGCACGAACTGGGGCATTTCTTCATGCAGGTTGATCCTTTGCTGAAGCAGGGCCTGACGCTGGATGAAGTCAAGGCGAAGTCGCCGCTGCTGAAAATCAGCACCGAATCGGTGTCGAAACTGGGTGCGCTCGGCTATGTGCTGTCGGCGACGCCGGACGCCGGACTGCAGACGCTGGAAGAGCTGGAGCAGGACGTGAAGCAGCTGTACGGCGGTGTTGCGGCCGAGGAGCTGTTCTATGGTGCGCGCGGCATCTCGGTCGGCAGCCAGAACGATATCCAGAAAGTGACGGCCCGGCTGGAGCTGATGGTCAACCAGTTGTCGATGTACTCGCGGTCGAAGCTGGATTACCGGCAGCTGCGGCGCGACGGGGCGCATGAAGATTCGCTTCGCGCCGTAGAAGCCAAGGCCGACGAACTGTACTCGCAGACGCTGGCGACGATCTCGGATTATCGCGGCTGGATGGAGCAGCTGAAGTCAACACTGATGGAGCGTTATGTGCTGTCGAAGGACGAGGTGTTCGAGCTGATCGCAGACCTGCGACAGTCCCAACCGCTCACCCCTGGTCTTGCCACTGCCGCCTGATCCCGCACGCTGAAGGAGACGCCGCCCCGACGGACGTCGGGGGCGGCGTTTTTTCGTTCCGACTCAGCGGGCGAGGAAATCCTCCACTTCCAGCACCTCCGGCACGCCGCCCTCTTCCAGCTTCTGCGCGACGGTCGCGTGGACTTTCATCTTCAGGTCAAGGTACGCATCAATCCGGCTCAGCGACCGGTCCTGCTCTCGGCACAATGCATACAGCGCCTCGACAGATACCGGGCAACGATAGATCTTGTCTTCGATATTCAGCGTGAATGTCGTGCAGTCACGCGGTGGCATAGCCGGTTGCGTCATGCGATTCCTCCATGGAAAACCGACGGGAGACAAGAGCGATCTCCCGCAGGGTCGGGTCAGCCTGCTGATTCAAGCGATTGCCAGATCGCTGTCGGATTGACTGTACGCCCGCGCTGCCGCATCTTGCCTTGCGTTAGCGCATATTTCTGCCGCGGCACTCGGCTTCCGGGCCGTAGCCGGTACGTTGGCCGGGCAGGACGAGGCAGCGAGCATCGCGCCCGCCTGTCTCCCGATTCAGGTGGGTGTCACCGTCTGGCAGGTGCGGGCCATCATGTTGAATGACCCTGAAGCACGTTCGAGGTTCATGCCCATGTGTGCGCCCGCGATGACGAAAGCGCTGCCTCGGATTTCAGCAGTCATTCGCCATCGGGGGCCGGGCAGGTCAGGATCAGCCGGTCGATTCGCCGCGATCGGCCGTCGGCGTGCTGGCGCTGGCCGACCGGGGGGATGCGGCGGATGCGGTTGATACTGCTGGCACCGCGGCCGCTGTGGAAGTCGGCGCCCCGCTTGGGTCGTCAGTGTTCGCACTGCCGTGATCCTGCGTCGTGATCATGCTGCCCGCAAACGCCGGCCAGTCATCCAGCAGTGCGCTCTTGACCGCGTCGAAGAACATCATCGGTATGACCAGATGCGACTCGTCAGGTCCACCCAGCGCGACTGGCAGCATCAGGCGCGTGAAGAGGATGTCAAAGCCAAGATTTTCGCGTGCGGTGCGCAACTGGTCTGCGTCGAGGTCAGGATTTTCCCGGCCCCATCCGCACAGTTCCCGGTCCATGGCCTTCCAGAATACGACCAGTTCTGCAGGCAGTTTGCTGGTCGATATGGCAGGGCCCTGCGCCGAACCGACGCGGCCGAGCGCGATCGCTGCACAGGCCCTCGCCTGCCCTTCCAGATTCGCCTGCATTCGCGCCTTGAAACCGAGGTCCTTTTCTTCGATGCGGAGGCGCTCGGCCAAAGTCAGGTGGGTGCCGCCATACTGCAGCATCACCATCCTGCGCATTGCAAGCAGCGTCTTGCCGGCCTCGGACTCCGTCAGCAAGTCCAGATACAGGGCCTTGATCAGGCGTGCATGGGACACTTTCCCATCCCTGGTCTCGCCGATTTTTTCGCGCAATTCGCTCGGCAGCTTTTCCAGCGGTATGTGCACTTCGAAGCGGGCCAGGGAAACAATCGCATCTTTTGACAGGCTGCCCCTGTCCGACCGGATCGCTTCGAAAATCAGGCGTGCTGCCACGTTGCCCAGTTCGATCAGCGTTTGATTTGGCCCGCGTGACGATGGCCGGATATCGATGCCCGGGGTATCGCGCGGCGATCGCGGGCTGGCAACATGCCGCTGCGAGCTGTCGATTCGCCGCCGGCCGGGAAGCGGCACGGATTCCGCGGGGCGTGGCGATTTTCCCCGCGGTGTCGAAGTGCCGTCTTTCCCGGCGTCGGGTTCGCTGAATCGCACGCGCGAGCGCGGCGACCTGAGCCCGGGTTCGCCGGACACGAGCGGTGCGCACGGCTTGCCTGCTGCCGACGAGGGCAGCAGGCTCAACGGCGGCACCGCAGGTGCGGCCGCCGAGGCCGGCGACATCATGACCGGCGCAGACTGACTTCTCGGCTTCTCGCGATCGCTTGCCTCAGTTTCGTGCGGCGGATCCAGCGCGATCGAATCCGGTGGCGCAGGATTTCTCAGGGAGGCTCTCGGACTGCGACTCATGTCTTTCCCTTGCTTAAACGCTGTCCGAGGTCGAAGCCGTTGACGACGCAGGCAGGCTCGCGGATCCGCCGGTGCCTCCGATGGTCACGATGTTTGCCGTGGTCGTGTTGTCGGGCGACGTGAGGGTGTTGGCCGTGGTCGTGTCATCAGCCTCGCCGAGCGGAACGGCACGTGCCGGCTGGGGATCGGGCGTATTGTCCAGTGCGTCCAGTATCTCGATGTCACCATCGCGATCGTTGAGAATATCCAGCACAAGCTGCAGGTCGTCTGCGTTGAACTCCTGCAGGTCGGCGTGCGCCTTGCGGATCTTTTCGTGTTCTTCCACGTTTTTTTCCGCATCCTTCAGGACATTCTCGAACTCGCCGACCTTGCCATCGACTTCGTTGGCCAGTGCTTCGGATCTTTTTTTCTCTGCACGCTTCTGCATCATCTCCTCGCGCGTCGGTAGCGAGCGAAGGTCAATCAGGGTGGTGTCGGCGCTGCGCGAACGCACATGCCCCGGCCGGGACTTGAACGTCGCCTTGCGCTGCTCCGTTCTCTGGCGCTGCTTTTCCAGCTTTTCCATCTTCTCCAGTTTTTCCTCGACGGCGTGCTTGCTGGTGACCGCTTCCTGGAAACGTTTCGGGGATGTGCCGAAGGACCGAGCAAAGACCTCGTCATGCAGCGGAGGCAAGGCTTTCAGCAGGCTGCTCATCAGCAGACTGAGGAACCAGATCTCGCTCTGGGACGGTCGTGCCTGCGCGAGTCCGGACAGCATCGGTTGCAGCAGATAAGTGACCAGCAATTGCTTCTGCAGCGCGATGCGGGCGTCGCGCATCTGGCTGCTGCTGAAGTTGCAGGTGCGCTCTCCCTGCATCAGTTTCATGTGGAAGCGCTGGTCGCAGTGCACGAGGTAGTCGATCAGCCTTTCTGGCAGCGGTGAATTTTTCAGGCTGGCCGGATGCCCGAGCAGGCTGCGCACGATGACTTCGGCACGGCCTTTCAGCTTCTCGCGGATCGCTGCCTTCAGCTCGGGATCAACCGTGCCGATATCGATTTTCTTTCCCCGCGGTGCAGGCGCATCGATCGATGTCGCCGCGGCGGCATAGATGGCCCTGGCTTCAAGCCATCCCTTGTTTGCCCGGAAATCCTCGGCGAACAGGGCCTGCATCAGTTTGCTGGATGAGATGGTCGAATGAATCGAGCTCTTGGCCAGCGGCTGCAACTCGGGCGGCAGTTTGTACAGATAAAAGGCCGAGTCGATTCGCCCCACTTTGTGCAACTGGTCGGCGAGTATTTCACCGGCAATGACGTCGTCGACGATCAGGTTGGCCAGCAGGTTCGGAACGTAGTTCCGTTCGACTTTCTCCAGCATGCGTGTCGGCACTTCCACTTGCGAGCGGGCGCGTATTCTCCGCAGAACGGGTTCGCTCGATTGTGCGGTTGCCGAGGTGCTGGAGTCGGGCGGCGTGGCGATGTTCGGAGCGGACGCCGAGGAGATGCCGGATGTCGAAGCGATGTTCGGGGTGGACGCCGACGAGATGGCGGACGTCGAAGCGGTCGAGGCGGTCGACGCGCTGCTGGCGGACGAGCCGTATGCCGTGACCGGGGGCTGGCTGGCGCTTTTGTCCTCTTTCTTTACCGCCCGGGCCGAGGTGGGCGCAGTCCGTGGCGACTTCGGTATCGGTTGCGGCTTCAGGATGAAGGATGCGCTGCGCTTGCCGATCGGCGGCACGCTGCTCGCGGAGCTGCTGCCGGAAGACATGGCTTTCGGCGGTCCGGACTCCAGCGCCAGCGTCGGTACCCGGTTGGACATCCGTATGTTCGCCTGCGCAGTGCCTTTAGCCTGTTCGCCGCGCCCTGGGCTTGCCGGTAGCGACGCGGGATCGGGTGAGGCTTGCGGGGTGTTGGCCAGCGGGGGCGACGCTTTGTCCGAAGACGGGTTCGCCGGCGCGTGTGCAAGGGGTTGTGGCGGGAGGCCCGGTGTGGCGGAGGTGCTGTTGGTAAGGTTCGGGTGGGTGGCTGCTTGGGTCGGTGGTAGGGACATGGTCTCTTCGTCGGTTTCTGGTAAGGCGTCTGGCCGAACGGACAGGCGCTCTGCGGGCGTCGGTGCGTGGGTAACGCCGATCCGCAAGCGGTTCGGTCCGGCGGACGTCAGCAGAAATCCCGGCTGTCTGTCTTCAGGCTGCCCAGCAGGGGCGTCAGGTCGAGCAGGCGCTTCGCAACCAGATGGCTCACGTTGTGCTCGGTTTGCCATAGGCCGTAGACGGCCAGCAGCGACGACTGCAGCAATTCCCTGCGCTGCGACTCGACCAGCGCCGGCCAGACGATCACGTTCACTACGCCGGTCTCGTCCTCGAGCGTGACGAAGACGGTCCCCTTTGCCGTTGCCGGACGCTGGCGCACGGTGACGAGGCCGCAGGCACGCGCGAACTGTCCCTGCCGGAAGCCGGCCAGCGTGGCGGCCGGCAGCAGTCGCCGCGCCAGCAGCTGCTGCCTCAGCAACGCCAGTGGATGACGGCCGAGTGTCATGCCAAGAGTTCGATAGTCGGCAACAATTTCCTGTGCTTCGCTCGGCGCCGGCAGGCTGATGGCATCGGCTGCGATGCTTGCTTGCTTCAGCAGGCCCTTGCCGGGCACGGCGGCCGCCGCATGCCAGCGTGCTTCACGCCGATGGCCGGCGAGCGATTGCAGCGCATTCGCCGCCGCCAGTGCCTGCAGGTCGGACGACGACAGTGATGCGCGCACCGCAAGGTCGTTCAGGTCGCTGAAGTGCCTGACGGCGCGCGCTTCCTCGATGCGCCAGCCGGCTTCCTGTGTCAGCCCGTGCACCTGGTTCAGTCCGAGTCGCACCGCCGGCGCCCTGCCCTGTACGGATTCGAGCGCAGCCTCCCAGTCGCTGCAGCCGACATCGACGGCGCGCACGTCAACGCCATGTCGCTGCGCATCCTGTACCAGCTGCGACGGCGAATAAAATCCCATCGGCTGGCTGTTCAGCAGCGCTGCGAGGAAGGCGGCCGGATGATGACGCTTCAGCCACGCACTCGCATAGGCCAGCAGCGCGAAGCTCGCCGCATGGCTCTCGGGAAAACCGTATTCGGCGAAGCCGCCGATCTGGCTGAACAGCGCCTCGGCGAATTCCCGCGTATAGCCGCGCTCGAGCATGCCGTTGACCAGCTTGTCATGGAATTTTTCGAGTCCCCCCTTGCGCTTCCATGCAGCCATCGCGCGCCGCAGCTGGTCGGCCTCGCCGGCAGTGAAGCCGGCGGCCAGCATCGCCAGTTGCATCACCTGTTCCTGGAAGATCGGCACGCCGAGCGTGCGCGACAGCGCGGTCTCCATGTCGGCGCTCGGGTAGCTGACCGGCTCCAGTCCCTGCCGGCGGCGCAGGTACGGATGGATCATGCCGCCCTGGATCGGTCCGGGTCGGATGATCGCCACCTCGATCACGAGATCGTAGAAAGTGCGCGGCAGCAGCCGTGGCAGCATGCTCATTTGCGCGCGGCTCTCGATCTGGAATACGCCGACGGTATCGGCGCGACCGATCATCTCGTAGGTGGCGCAGTCCTCGGCAGGCAGGTCGGACAGCTCGAACGGCTCGCCCTGCTGTTCCGACACCAGCGCCAGCGCGCGCCGCAGCGCCGACAGCATGCCAAGCGCGAGGATGTCGATTTTCAGCAGGCCAAGCGCGTCGAGGTCGTCCTTGTCCCACTGGACCACGCTGCGCCCCGGCATGGCTGCCTTCTCGATCGGCACCAGCCGCGACAGCTTGTCGCGCGCGATCACGAAGCCGCCCGGATGCTGCGACAGGTGGCGCGGGAAGCCGATCAGCTCGGCGGCAATCTGCAGCCAGTGCTGCGCGACCGGCGATTCCGGATCCATCCCGCATTCGGTGAAGCGTTCGTGCAGCGCCTCCTTGCTGTCCCACCAGCGATGCGACTTTGCCAGCCGGTCGATGATCTGCGCATCGATGCCGAGCGCCTTGCCCGCCTCGCGGATCGCGCTCTTCGGGCGGTAGGTGATCACGACCCCGGTCAGCGCCGCGCGATGGCGGCCGTATTTGTCGTAGATGTACTGGATCACTTCTTCGCGCCGCTGGTGCTCGAAGTCGACGTCGATGTCGGGCGGCTCGTTGCGCTCCTTCGAGATGAAGCGCTCGAACAGCAGGTTGCCGCGCGCCGGATCGACTTCGGTGATGCCGAGGCAATAGCAGACCGCCGAGTTCGCTGCCGAGCCGCGTCCCTGGCAGAGGATGTGCCGGCTGCGCGCAAAGGACACGATGTCGTGGACGGTCAGGAAATAAGGCTCGTAAGCCATCTCGGCGATCAGCAGCAGCTCGTGCTCGAGTTGCTGCTGCACGTTCGCCGGCACGCCCGCCGGAAAGCGCCGGTGCGCGCCGATCCACGCCTGTTCGCGCAGGTAGCTCGACGGCGTATGGCCGGCCGGCACCAGCTCGTCCGGATACTCGTAGCGCAGCTGGTCGAGCGAGAAGCTGCACTGCCCTGCGATCGCTACAGTCTCCGCCAGCGTGTCGGCCGGGTACATGTTCGCCAGCCGCAGTCGCGAGCGCAGGTGCTGTTCGGCATTCATGAACAGCGCGCGTCCGCATTGCGCGACCGGACGGCCGGCGCGGATTGCGGCCAGCACGTCCTGCATGCGCTTGCGCGAGCGCAGGTGCATGCAGACATCGCCGGTAGCGGCCACGCGCAGTCCCTGCGCGGCGGCGGCCTGCAGCAGCGTCCCCTTGTGCTGCTCGTCGCGCCCGCGATGCAGCAAGGTCAGCGCGACGCGCGCGCGCTCGCCGAAGCTGGCGCGCATCCAGGCCAGCTGCTCATGCAGCTTTGCCGCATCGATCCCGTAGTCCGGCGCGAGCAGCAGGATGCAGCCGGGCAGTCCCTGCAGGTGCGCGAGGCCGGCAGGCGGCGCATCGAAATCGCTTCGTTTCAGCAGGTAGCTGCCCTTGTCGGTGCGATTGCGCGCCAGCGTGATCAGCTCGCACAGGTTGCCGTAGCCGTTGCGGTCGGTGACGAGAGCGATCAGCCAGAGGCTGCCGCCGTACTCATCGTGCACGCGAAACTGGCTGCCGATGATCAGCGACAGCTGGTGCTGCTTCGCCTCGCCATGCGCGCGCACCACGCCGGCGACCGAGCATTCGTCGGTGATGGCCAGCGCCGCATAGCCGAGCTCGGCCGCGCGCGCGACCAGCTGCTCCGGATGAGACGCGCCGCGCAGGAAACTGAAGTTCGATGCGCACTGGAGTTCGGCATAGCCGGGAAGCGAGGACGGAAGTGACATGGGGTGTCGTCATGCAGCAAAGGCTCCCGGTGCAGGCCGGGCGCCGCTGCTTTCATCCAAACAGCCCGTGCAGGAACCAGCGCGCGCTTCCCGCATCGCGCTCGCGATAGACCCAGTAGCACGCGCCCTCCTCCCCTTGCGCGACGAAGTAATCGCGCAGTGCCAGCGCACCGTCCCACCAGCCGGTCTCGATGCGCTCCGGGCCGGACAGCAGGCGCAACGCGGAACCGTAAAACGGACGATGCCCGCGCACCGTCAGCGGCAACGGCTGTTCGAGCAGCCAGAATGGCCGCGCGGCGGCCGGCATGCTGCCTTCGTCATGCGCAGCGCTTTCCGCCTCCCAGCGGTTGGCGATTTCCGGGCGATAGTCCGCGCAGGCCGCCGGCAATTGCACCGACGCCGGCCCCAGCCGCGCTGCCAGCAACTCGAGCAGCCGGCGGTAGTCCTCAGGCGTGCCGCCCGGCTCGGGGAACAGCTGCCCGCTCGGCGGCGTCAGGCGCGCCAGTTGTGCCGCTTCCAGTCGCAGCGCAATCACGGGGGCGGCCAGCTGCAGCCGGCCCAGCCGCTCTTTCAGCAGGCGCAGCAGGTGGTCTTCCTGCCACGCAGGCTCGGCCAGCGCGATCTCGAGCGCCGTCGGCGCGCGCCGCGTGCGTCCGCGCTCATGCGCCATCCACAGCACGAAGCGTGACACCGCCTGCTGCCGGGCGACCAGCCAGCCGGTCATCTGCAGCACCAGCCCCTGGGCGGCGAACAGCAGCTGTGGCGCCTGATCGACGCGGTACGGCAGCTCGATCGATGCGTCGAAGCTTTCCGGCGCGCACAGCCAGTCGAACAGTTCGGGCGCTTCGCCGTACGCACGATCGAGGGTGTCGAGCAGCGCGGCAGGCGTGCGGCGTCTGAGGCCGGCACGCGGCAGCCGGCGCAAGTCAGACAGCGTGCGGCAGCCGATGCCGTCCAGCCAGTCGGCCTCGCGTGCGGCGGCATCCAGCAGCGTGAACGGCAGCGCGTCGAGCAGGCGCAGCATCGAGGTTTTTTTCAGCGCGCGGCAGCGCCGGCCGGAATGCAGCGCGAGCAACGCCGCAGCCTGCGCCGTCGGCGCCATGCCCAGTCGCGGCGACAGGCCGGTCGCGCGCACGCTGTCGCGCACGCGCCGGTACAGCGGCCGCGGGCCGCCGAACAGCGACAGGCTTGCCGTCACGTCCAGCAGCAGCCCCTGCGCGCCGGCGGCGACCTCGGGCGTGTACTGCATCAGCGCAAGTGCTGCCGCATCGAAGGCCTGCCGTTCGCGCTGCAGGTCGCGCTGCCGCAGCAGCACGCCCGGGGCGAGCGCGTCGATACTGGCGCTGCGCATGCCGATGCGCACGCCCTGCGCTGCCGCCTGCCGGTTCGCCGCAATCACCTGTCCGCCGTCGACGATGGCCAGCGGCAGCGGCTCACACCAGCGCGGGTGCAGCGACTGCAGCGGCAGCAGCGGCAGGTTGACGGCGATCCAGCAGCGCATCGCTTGCCTCGTCCGGCCGTTCGGCCGTTTCGTCGATGGAGCCGGCGCGTTCGCGCCAGCGCAGTGCCAGCGGTGCCGCGCACTGCGGCCCGCGGCGCTTCAGCAGGTCGAGCCGCACGCCATCGGGCAGCGGGCGCAAGGCAATGCGCAGCGGCGCCGGCGACGGCTCATCGGCGGCCGACAGCGGCCGCAGCAGCCAGCACAGCATGTCCGACGCTTGCGCGGCCAGCTGCAGCCGGCGCAGCGATTCATGGCGCATCGTGCCCTGCCAGAACAGCAGCGCACCGCAGCTGCCGTTGCGCAGGATCTGCTCGGCGCTCCACAGCGCATCCGCATGGCGCGGTGCGCGTACCCACAGCAGGCGTTCCGGCGGCAATCCCCAGTCGCGCCAGGCGGCGATCTGCGGCAGATGCGGCGGCTGCAGCAGCGCGATACGGCGATCTCCCAGCGCCTGCAACGCAGGCTGCAGCAGGCGGATTTCACCGATGCCGCCCTGCTGCAGCAACAATTCGATCAGCGCGCGATGCGGCCAGCCATGATCCGGCAGTTCTTGGTCCAGCGTCGCATGGCCGGTCGGCGTGACAACGGAGCGCGCCGAGCCCATACGGCCCGCGCGCCAGACAAATTCATTCAGCGAAGGAGGCAGCGACGGCGAAGCGGCCGGCGCCGCAATGGCGGAGACGGACATGGTTTCCTCTTGCTTTTATGGAAATAAGGGCGAACAACATTTATACTGTACAAATATACAGTATTTGTGTGGCAAGAGGAGGAGAAAAATCAGCGGATGACCGAACGCGGCGGATCAGAACCGATGCCGTATCCGGTTTATGCGCAACGGGCCGGGGCGAACCCCGGCCGGCCTGGGTTCAGACTTGCAGATGCATGCCGGCTGCGCTCATGCCCGGCAGCGGGGTCGGCTCGCCTTGATCGACCTGTACGATGTATTGCATCCACGAACGAGTGATCTTCATGAATGCGCTGATTTCCTGTTGCAGGACCGCCAGCGTCAGGTTGTCGAGGCAGATTTCCCTGCTGACGATCAGTGCGCCCTGCGGGCCGGCCAGCCCGACCTTCACGCCGCCGCTGTCGCGCCACAGCAGGTTGTAGCACAGCATGGTCTCGTAGGCGCTGCGCTGCTGTGCCTCGGTGACCATGCCCAGCTCGGCCGAGAGCACCATGCGGGAAGGATCATCGGCTGCCTCGATAATGAGGATGGTTTCGTCGGAAAACTGTATGGCCCAGCTCGGCTCTTCGGTCTGCACGACGGCGTCGATCTCCTGCATGCTGGGGCCGATCTCCTGCACCAGCTGCTGTATCTGCTCAATGGTGGTGGCCATGGTTTTCCTGTCTCGTTGAGGTGTGACGGTCGTATCACTGCAGGTCAGGATTGCGCGAGCTGACCAGCGCCTGTGCGCTTGCCGGGAACTGCCTGAGCCGGTTCATCATGGTTGTCAGTTCCTGCGCCGCGGTGCCGTACAGCAGCTTTACCGGGCCATTGCTCGTGGCGGCCGGCGCAGCTTGCTGCGCATTGTTCAGCTCGGTGACCGGGTTCCTGTTTGACGCCCCGTTGATTGCACTACCCATGTCGGAGTCCTTTCGTTTGCGTGTTCGAAAAAATCAGGCGCCGAGCTGCAGCATGTCCATCGAGCCGGGCAAAGGCATTCCCGGCTGTTCGCTTTCGCCGGTCACATACACGGTCCATATCTGCGCGATGCTGACGAAATTCGTCAGCACGGTCTGCAATTCACCCAGGGTCAGGTCGACGGAAAACAGCTCATAGATCACGACCAGGTCGCCGCCCGGCCCGGACAGCGCCATTTTTACGCCGCCCGTGTCTTTCCAGAGCAGGTTGTAGCAAAGCAGGGTTTCGTAGACGGAGAGCTGCATCGACTCCGACGGCGCGCCGAGCAGCGAGGTCAGCACGACACGATCCGGATTCTCGGCCCATTCGAGCATCACGATCGCCTGATCGCTGAACTGGATCGCCCAGTTCTTGTCCTCGCTCTGGATCACGGCCTCGATCTCGGGCAGGCTCGGCCCGATCTCTTCCATCATGATCTGCATACGTTCCAGATTGGTTGCCATGCATTCACTCCTTGTCGAAACGGTGCCGATCGCACAATTTTTTCAACTGTGTGAAAACAAGCAACAAAATGTTCCGCAGATGGATTCACCACCAAGGAAATTGAACGATGCCGGCGAAAAAACTTGCGGACAGAATGCCGCCTGTCCGACAGGCAACGCTCTGTCTTTGTTAATGCAAGGAATTTCGGTTGACGGACTTTCTGGCCGTAACTTGAATGGCGACGAAAAATTGCTAGTGCAACTTGACGCGCGGTGAGGTGCGTCGCCGCAGCCATTGTGCAAACGCATCCAGCGCCATGCGCAGGAAACCGTGCAGCGCGAACTGGTGGTGGCGATACAGCGACAGGTACAGCAGTCGTGCGAGCCAGCCCTGGATGCGCACCGAGCGGCCGACCAGCCGGCCCATCAGGTTGCCGACGGTTTCGTAATGGCCGAGCGAAATCAGTGAACCGTGGTCGCGATAGGTAAAGGTCGGCAGGCTGCGTCCCTGCAGCCGCCGCTTCATGCTGCCGACCAGCAGTGATGCCTGCTGGTGAGCGGCCTGCGCACGCGGAGGCACCGATTTGCCGGTTGCGGGCCACGGGCAGCTGGCGCAATCACCGAGCGCGAAGATGTCAGGGTCCGTGATGGTCTGCAGTGTCGGCGACACGATGACTTGTCCGAGCGGATTGGTCGGCAGCCCGACACGGCCCAGCACCGCCGGCACCTTGATGCCGCCGGCCCAGACGGTCAGGTCACTCGGCAGTTCGCGGCCGCTTTTCGTTCGCACGCGGTCCATGCGGACCTCGGTGACCGGGTCGCCCGTCATCACCATCACGTCCAGTTCTGCCAGCAGGCGCGATGTGTCCTTCGCGATACGTTCTGGCAGCGGCGGCAGGATGCGCGGCCCGGCTTCGATCAGGGTAATGCGGATGTCGCGTCGCGGGTTGAGTTTGTGGAGCCCGTACGCGGCCAGCACCTGCGCGGTATTGCGCAGTTCGGCCGCCAGTTCGACGCCAGTCGCGCCGCCGCCGATGATCACCAGATCCACCTTCTGCAGTTCCTCGCCGTCGGCTTCCGCATGGCGGGCCTGCGCGCGCATGCAGGCGGCCAGGATGCGGCGCCGGACATGCTCGGCCTGCCCGACGGTATCGATCGCCATCGCATGCTCGGCCGCGCCGGGCACGCCGAAGAAGTTCGTTACGCTGCCGATCGCCAGCACCAGGGTGTCGTACGGTACCTGTCGCTCTGGCAGGATCACCTGCCCTGCCTCGTCCGCCAGCGCGGAAACGGTCAGGGTCTTGTTCAGGCGGTCAAGGTCGAGCATCTCGCCTTGCTGGAACTCGAAATGATGCCAGCGGGCCTGTGCGATGTATTCCAGCTGGTGCGCATGCGGATCCATGCTGCCGGCCGCGACTTCGTGCAGCAGCGGCTTCCAGATGTGGGTGGCTTCGCGGTCAACCAGCGTGACGTGCGCCTTGCCTTCCCGCCCGAGCTGGTCGCCGAGCCGGGTCACCAGCTCCAGGCCTCCGGCGCCGCCGCCAACCACGACGATGCGTTGCGGCTGCGTCCGGGTGGTCAGTGCGGTCGATTGAACGGGTTCGGCAATGGTCTGCATGATGGTCTCGGGAAATACGGATAAATGCGCGGGATTAGCGGGGCGCGGATTGTAGCTCTGCATGCCGGACACGGATAGAAAATATTGCATGTCAGCGCAGCTTTGCGAACCCCCGCCGGTTTTGCATTGTCCACTTGTCAGTTGTCGTTACACCAGTGGGTTCACATCCGTCAGGGAGAGCGGTTCATGACAAGCGCTGACAAAGAATGGAGTGCGGGGCAGCAGGAAAATTTCATGCAGAGCTTGCTGGCTTTCACGCGCGAGCACAAGGCGAATTACTGGTCCGGTACGGTAGGTGAATTTCTCGAAAAAATCTTGCCGTCCGATCCGCAGGGCGTCGTGCGCAGTTCTCATCAGTACATCTGGGACATGATCCGCTGGACCCGGCGCGAGGATGCGCAGGGTCAGCTGCGCACAGCCCTGTTTGCCGACGAGCTGTTCGGCATGGATGAGGCCATCGAGCGCGTGGTCGACTATTTCAAGGCGGCCGCCGCCGGCTCCGAAGTCGGCCGTCGCCTGCTGTTGCTGCTCGGGCCGCCGTCCGGCGGGAAGTCGACGCTGGTGATCCTGCTCAAGCGCGGCCTCGAGGAATACAGCCACACCGAAGCCGGCGCGATGTACGGCATTCGCGACTGTCCGGTGCATGAGTCGCCGCTGCACCTGATACCGCATACGCTGCGGCCGAATTTTCGCGAGACTTACGGGGTCGAGGTCAGCGGCGAGGTCTGCCCGTTTTGCAGGATGCGGCTGGAGCACCAGTACAACGGCGATTTCCTGCAAATGCCGGTCGAACGCATTTTCGTCTCCGAGGCCGGTCGCAGCGGCATCGGCACCTATGCGCCGCACGATCCCACGACCGCTGACCTCGCCGACCTGGTCGGCTCGGTCGACCTGTCGAAGGTTGCGGAGTACGGCGACGAAGGCGACCCGCGCGCCTGGTCCTGGTCGGGCGCCGTCTATGCGGCCAGTCGCGGCATGCTGGAAATGATCGAGATCCTGAAGGTCAAGCGCGAATTCCTCTACCTGCTGCTGACGCTGACGCAGGAGAAGAACGTCAAGGTGTCACGCTTTCCGCTGATCTATCTCGACGAGACCATCCTCGCGCATACCAACCTTGCGGAATTCCGCAAATTCCTGCAGGAGAGCGAGAACGAGGCGCTGCTTGACCGGATGGTCATCATCCAGGTGCCGTATACGCTGAATTACGTCGACGAGGCGCGCATCTACCGCAAGCTGATCTCGTCGGCCGCCCCGGCCTTCCGTGAAGTGCATCTGGATCCGCATGTGCTGCATGCGGCCGCCGTTTTCGCGATCCTGACCCGGCTGCATGAAGCCGATGAAAAGGACCAGGACCTGGCGCGCAAGGTGCGCATTCATGCGCATGAAGACGTCGAAGGCGTGAACCGCGCCGAGGCTGAGCGCGCGCGACAGAAGATGCCGGACGAAGGCCTGGGCGGCGTGTCGCCGCGCTTCGTGATCAATGCGCTGTCGAATGCCATCATCCAGTCGAACACGCGCAGCCTGAGCACGATGGACGTGCTGCTGGCGCTGAAGGATGCGATCGACAGCGATGCCCGAATCGACGCCAAGAAGAAGCGCAAATGGATCGACTACCTCGTGCTGGCGCGCAAGCACTTCTACAACCGCTGGGTGAAGGAAGACGTGCACAAGGCGCTGTTCGTGTCCTTCGAGCAGGAAGCGCAGGACTTGCTCGACAAGTACCTTGACGAAGTCGAGGCGACGCTTGACAACCGCCAGATCAGCGACCCGATCACCAACGAGGAAAGGCGGCCGGACGAGCGTTTCCTGCGCTCCGTCGAGGAAAAGATTCACATCTCGGATTCCGGCAAGCAGTCGTTCCGGCAGGAAGTGGTCCGGAAGGCAATGGGCGCGTTCAAGCGCGGCGAGAAGTTCACGCTCGACAGCCATGCGCAGCTGCACGACGCCGTGCAGCAGTACCTGTTCGAGCAGCGCCGCGATGTGCTGCGGCTGGTGAGTTCGTCCAGCCGGCCTGACGAGGACGCGCGGCAGAAAATCTCCATCGTCGAGAGGCGGATGGTTGACGAGTACGGCTATGACAGCCACAGCGCGCGCGAGGCGCTGAATTACGTGACCACCTTGCTGGCACAAGAATGAAAGGCGCGGCATGGAAAACATTGCGCACCCGCGAGAGTCAAACCAGCGGGCATGAGGCAGGCTGGCATCCACGCCTCCGGTCCATTCGCAGTTCACCCTGGATGAGGGGCACGTGATGACAGTTCACAGCACGATCTCAGGCGGCACGCCCTGGTACGCGCTGTTCTCGCGCGGCGCCCGTGACTGGCTCCGGCACAACGAGAAGGTGCGCGACAGCGTGCAGCAGCACCTGCCTGACCTGGTCGCCGGCGCCGATTTGCTGACCGGACCGGAGGAGCGCACGGTACAGCTGCCGGTGCGCCTGCTTGAGCATGCGCGCTTTCGCCTGTCCGACGCGCAGGGCGACGGTCCGCGCAGCGCCGGCCAGGGCCAGGGGCAGCCCGGCGACGTGCTGCGTCCTGCGCAGCCGCAGGCCGACGACAACGAAGGCGAAGGCGACAACAGCGAGGGTGAGGTCCGGCTGCTGCTCGAGCTGAAGGTCGACGATATCGTCGACTGGCTGTGGGAAGAGCTGAAGCTGCCGGACCTGCAGCCGAAGCCGAAGACCACGCTGTCCGACGATGAATTCGTGCGCGAGGGCTGGGATCGCCGCGGCGCGCGCGCCCGCCTCGATCGCCGGCGCACGGTGAAGGAGGCGGTGAAGCGGCGCGCGATCCAGCCGGACGCCGTGCCTTTTTCGAACGAGGACCTGCGCTTCCGCCAGCTGGTGCACCGGCGCAGGCCGGCGACGAATGCGGTCGTGCTGTTCGCGCTCGACGTGTCGGCCAGCATGACGGATGCCGAGCGCAAGCTGGCCAAGACCTTCTTCTTTTTCGTGCTGCAGGGCATACGCAGGAAGTACGGCAAGGTCGAAACGCGGTTCATCGCGCATACCACGCAGGCGTGGGAATTTTCGGAAGCGGATTTTTTTCAGGTGACCGGCACCGGCGGCACCGGCGCATCGACCGCGTTCGAGCTGGCGATACGGATGATTGAAGAGGAGTACGACCCGGCGCAATACAACGGCTACCTGTTTTATGCGTCGGACGGTGAAAACTTCACCGAGGATCGGGCTGCCGCGACGGCGGGCCTCACCCGGCTGACCCAGATGCTGAATTACACCGGTTATGTCGAGACCGTGCCGGGTTCTTCGCGCGTCACCGATACCGAAATGAGGACCATCTGCAACCAGCTCGAACAGGCTGGCGCGCCGCTGGGCAGCTGCGTGCTGAACCAGCCGGACGACATCTGGAAGGCGATACGGAAATTCTTCCTGCAGCAAGCCATGCAGGGAGCGGAGGCCTGATGGAAGCCGACGAACTGAATCGCTACGCGGAACGCATCGAGGCGCTGGCAAGCCAGCTCGGGCTGGATTACTACCCCGTCGATTTCGAAGTCGTGCCGGACAACTTCATGATGGAAATCTCGGTCTACGGACTGCCGGTGCGCATGCCGCACTGGTCATTCGGGATTCGTTACATTCACCAGCTGATCCGGCAAGGGATGGGTTATTCGCGGATTTTCGAGGTGATGTTTCCCGGCGACCCCTGCCACGCCTATCTGGTGCGCGACAATTCGCTGGCCGAGAACGTGCTGGTCGTGGCGCATGTGATCGGGCATGCGGACTTTTCGAAAAACAATCAGTTGTTCGCTCATTTCATGCGCATGGCCGGTGGCCATATCCTCGAGCAGGCGGCCGGCCGTGCGCATGCGATAGAAACCGCGCTGGAGCAGCACGGGCAGGAACGCGTCGAGCAGATCCTCGATGCAGCCCTCGCGCTGGAACCGCACATCGACATCAACCAGCCGCTGCACCGCCCGCCCTACCCTGCGCTGCCGGCCTCGCAGGCCGATGAAGGCGGCAACGGTTTCGCCGGCCGCTTCCACCGTTTGCCCGGCGAGTCCGATCCGCCGCAGCTGTCCGCGCGGCGGCAGGCGGCCGTGCCGCCGCGGCCCGAGCACGACCTGCTCTGGTTCATCGCCAGCCACGCGCCTGACCTCGAAGGATGGGAGCGCGACATCTTCCTTGCCGTGCGCGAGGAGTCGTTCTACTTCTATCCTGTGTTCGCCTGCCAGATCATGAACGAAGGCTGGGCATCGTACTGGCATGCGCGGCTGCTGCGCGAGGCGGATTTTCTGCCGCCCGACCTGTACGTCTCGGCCATCAAGGCGCATTCGGATGTGGTGCGCCCTTTCGCGGCGGACAATCAGCTGTCGCTGGCGATCAATCCCTATCACCTCGGATTCTCGATCTGGGAAGACATCATTGAACGGCACGGGCTGCAGAAGGCGCGGCAGGTGCGCAATGACGAGGACGACTTCGGCTTCATCCGCAACTACCTGACGCCGGAACTGGCGGACAGGCTGGAGCTGTTCGTCTATGAAGCCGACCATGAAGGCGGGATACGCATCGCGGAGAAAGACATCCATGCGATACGCGAAGCGATACTGGCGCCGAAATTCAATTACGGCGCGCCGCGGGTCGCGGTGAGTGCGATGCATGTGGACGGCAGCCTCGAACTGGTGCACGACTATCGCGGCGACGGGCGCGGGCTCGACTTGCCGCGTGCCGAACGTGTGCTTGACTATGTTGCGCGGATCTGGAGGCGACCGGTCAGCCTGCAGACGATGGGGGGCAGCGGCAATCCGCGAGTGGTGGCGAGCAAGCCGTCGCCGAAGGCATGAGCAGCGGTCAGAACTCGAGCAAGATCGTCAGGTCGGCCTGGTAGCTGCCTACCGCCACGTCCTGTCCTGCGGGTATGCGCCCGTACAGCGGCATGACAATCGTCGTCGTGACTGCCAGCGGCGCACGAAATGCGAACAGCGCCTGGGCATCGGCCGGCAGCACCCGCGCAGGGTCGCGATAGAGTCCGACGAGCAGGCGTTCGCCGGTCAGCGCGTTGCGCGCATACAGCGCCTGTCCCGACACGCCGGCCAGGCTGGCCTTCAGGTCCAGCACTTCGCCCGGCGCCATCGGCGTGCATTGGATGGACAGGCTGCCCTGCACGTCATGCGCTTGCGGCCGCTTCGGATCGTATTCCCCGAACACCAGCCGCGGAGCGACGACGGTCATGCAACTCATGCCCAGCGCCGGAGCGCACAGCCACCAGCCCAGCACGGCTGCGGACACCGCCCGCCAGCATCGCGTCGATCGGCTCATTTCGGTCCTCCGGATCCGCTGCAGGTCACCGTCCCCAGGTGCGGCACGCTGCCTTTTTCGGGGACGTAGGGAAAGCGCGCCGCGCACTGGCCGCCGGGCCAGGTTGCCTGTATCCGGTTGTCCGGTTGCAGACCCGACAGGTAGAGCAGTCCGTCATGCCCGACCACGAAAGGCTGCGCCGCGCTGCCGCTGGCCGCATCCAGCGTGACGAGCGTGCCTGCCGGCACGGGCCATCCATTGTCCTGTTTCAGATCAAGCGTGGCGCCTGCCGCCGGGCGGACCGGAAAGTCGATCAGAACGCCGGATCGCCAGGCGGGCACCGGGTGCATGCGCAGCGTATCGATCTGTGCATCCAGCGGAACATCCATCTGCTCGATAGAGACCCCGTTCTTCATGTAGGGATACAGGCGCGGCAGCAGCGCATAGCCGTCTGCATTGGTCCGGGCGGCGAGCTGGTTGTCGACATAAACGCGGACATTCGCAAAGCCCGGCATCCTGACCAGCCCGTAACTGCCGTCGATCCGGCGACTGAGGAAGCCGTGGCCGTCGAGCAGTGCGACGCCGCCGGCGACGCCGGCGCGCACGCTGGTCTGCCCGCCGGCTTCCCCGACTTCGAGGCGACCGAAGCCGTATGCATTTTGTCCGTAGACGGACGCCTGCTGTGCGGCATTGCGCGCTGCCTGCAGCCGGTAGCCCCAGCCTTCACCCGGCTCCATGTTCTTCTGCAGGTTCAGCACCTGCTGTGATTCGCCATGGGCAGGCTGCGCATGGAAAGCACTCGCGCTGGTGCCGCGGCCAAGGGTCATCGCCCAGAACAGGTTCAGCGAGATATCGCTGCGGTCCGCGCGCGACTGGATCAGCGACACGCCGAGGCTTCCCCAGTCGTACTGGCGCGAGCTGAGGCTGGCGCTGGCGATCGACACGGGCTGTGCCGCCATCCTTTGCTGGCGTGTGTATGACAGCCCGAGGCTGCCGAGGTCGCCGATCCGATAGCCGTAAAACAGGCTGTCGAGACGGCGGATCGCCTGCGACGGATCGACGCCGGTCTGTCGGTAATCCTTGCCGGCGATTTGCATCCGCGCCGAAAAGCTGTGTCGCGCCGTGCGCCTTTCGACACCCAACCCGAGCTGCGCGCCGGTGCCGGCATCGCCATGACTGAGCCCCAGCGCCAGCGTTCCGATCCCGATATCGGGCACGGCAGTGGCGACGCTGGCGAGCAGCCCGGCCAGCCCGTGCTGCTGCAGGCTGGCGCCGGCCTCGACGGTCAGGCGCTCGCTCAGCCCCTGCCGCCAGCTGCCGGAAATGAAGGCGTCGCCATAATCATCGCTTTGCAAGCCATAGTTCTGGCGCAGCGCGCCGATCTCGAATGAATAATCGGACAGGCCGGGCGCCAGCAGCACGGTGCTTGCGTAATAGCGCTGGCTGATCAGCTGTTCTTGGCCGGACAGGTCCGTCAGTTTCAGCAGCACCTCGCCGTCGCCGGCGACCAGCGGCGGCGTGCTGATCGAGAACGGACCCGGCGGCACTGCGTTGCGGCCCTGCAGGACGTTATTGACGTACAGGTCGATCGTCGACGGCAAGGCAGCCTGTCCGGACAGCGTCGCCACGGGCACGGTCACCAGCCCGGGCCGGGTCTGGAAGTTCGTGCTCCATTGCAGTCCTCCGAACCGGAGCGGCCGACCCAGCGATGTCGGCGGCCGCGTGATCGCATCACCGATCCGCAGCGACGCCACACGGTCTGGCTGATCGAGGGTGAAGCTGCTGCTCAGGCGGATCGATTCGCGCAACCCGGGCCGGTCTATCCGCAGAAAATCCGACAGCAGCATGCCGCCGCCCACCGCCACGCCGAGATCGGTGTACAAGGTATGCCCGTTGCCGACCGGCGTGTGCTCGATCATCAGGTCGTAGTTAAGGAATGCGCCGGCCGGTCGCGAAGCCATGACGCTGGAGACCGATCGATTGCCCGAAAGCCGGGTGGTCGAGAACCGTGCAGCGTCAATCCGGATGTCCAGGCTTTGCGTTGCTTCGTCAAATTCCGCAGTTGCCGCGCCCAGCGCGGACAGTGCGATGTATTCGGTCTCGTTGAAACGGAGACCCGGAGCTTCAGGAACAGCTACATTGGCGGCGCGCAGCGTGGCGGCCGGAAGCCACCAGTCGCCCGTTGCGCTGCGCAGTACCACGACGCCTTGCCCGACCGGCTGCGCATTGACGTTGACTGCAACGACCAGCAACTGATGCTCGGGAACGGTTGAACGATCTTCTGCGGCCACCGTCGTCCCGATGAGCAGCGCCAGCAGCAGCGCCAGTGTCGACAGCCAGCGCGTCAGCCTTGCCGCAACCGCGATCCGGGTACGATCACGGTGCCACCGGCGTTGCATGAAATTCCACCGGACGACCCCGGGTCGTGGTCTTGACCAGAATCTGGCGTCCCGCTTCCCATTCGGGCGCCTGCACGGATACGTCACGCCGCTGGCCCGGCAGCACATAGACGGCGCCCGGATAGGCAGCCAGCACGCGCTCCGGCGCGGCAGCGTCATGCAGCGTAAAACCTGCCCAGTGCGCGCTGCCGTTACCGGCGTTCGTCAAGGACAGGGTCAGCCGCTTGTCAGGTTTCGGCACGAGCGAGACCGCCAGTTTTTCCTTCGTATCTGCGGGCGGTTTCAGGAATGCCGGCAGGCTGACCCGCAGCGCAACCTGCAGCCCCTTGAAGTCGGGCGGCGGCGGCAGCGGGATCTCCTCGAGCAGCAAACGGTAAGGCAGTTCCCTGTCAGCGTCGGGCTTGCGCAAGGCGCCGATGCGCACCACCTGCACGGCGCCGGGCTTCAGGCTGAAGATCTGGGGCGTCGACAGCAATTCGCGCGTCGGCCGCAGCTGGTCCTTGCCGTCGGCCTGTGACCAGGCCATCGTCGAAAGCTGCACGGTCACCGGCGCATTGCCGGTGTTCTCGACATGGATCACGGCAGTCGGTTCGGTGCCGGAGAGTTCGATCCGGACCGGATTGACGGAAAACGAGCCTGCATTGCCATGGCCCGGGAACGCCGAGGCACACAGCAGCAGGCCGGCGTACAGTATCCGGCAGGCGTGCTTCAGAACGACGGGCGTGACTGCCGGATACCCGGACATCAGAACTCCACGGTGGCGGTCACGGTGTCCTGGTAGCTGCCGGTCGACACATCCTGGGCTGCCGGAATCTTGCCGCAGATGTTGTACGTCGATGCGGCAATGCCGGTCGACGTGCCCGGCTCAAAGCGCTCGGTGCCGACCGAACCCCAGGGATTCGTCTCGGTCGTCGTGCAAGCGGTATTCGCGACGACGCTCGCCGGCTTGTACAGGAAGTAGCTGAGCAGGTCAGTGCCGACGGTATGCTTCATCGCACGTTCGCCCGGATTGGCGCCCGGATTGAGTCCGCCGCTGAGCGAGATCACCGGTACCGAGCCCTTGACGCAGGCCACGGTAACCGAGCCGGACACATAGGTCGGCTGCGCATTGGCCGGGTTGTAGCTGCCGAAACTGACCGGATTCGTGTTGATGCTGCAGCTGGCATTGACGTTGGCAGTCACGGTCAGCTCGGAGGTTGCCTGCGCAGCCATCACGCCCGCATGGACGCTCATCAGGCCGAACGAGGCGGCGAGCACTGCTTTGCTGATTTTTTTCATCATCAGATCCTCTACGTTAACGAAGGGATGCCGATCTTATTTGCAGGTATTACTATTGCTGTAAGGCTGGTTGTCGATACGCAGGTAACCGTGCGGCAGTCACCCAACCGCAGCGCAGGCGTAGTGAGCCAACAACGTTCATCTGCGGTCTAACGACGATGCTGGCGGCCTGCGCGACATCGGCAAGCCCTGCTGTGCAAGGAAGCCACGGTCATGCACGACAAGCCATTTTCCGTAGAGCAAATCGTCAGCGTCACGCGCTGGACGCCGTCGCTGATCAGTTTCACCACCACGCGCCCGCTGGCGCTGGATTACCTGCCTGGCCAGTACGCGAGGATTGCACTGCCTGCCGACGGGCATCTGATATGGCGGGCGTTTTCCTTCGTGTCCGCGCCGCGCGAGCGCCTGCTCGAATTCGTCGCGGTGCTGGTTCCCGGCGGCATGTTCACGTCGCAATTGCAGGACCTGCAGGCCGGCGACGCCATTCACATCGAGCATGAGAATTACGGCTTCATGACCGCAGACCGTTTTGCCGACGGCGATGACCTGTGGATGCTGGCCACCGGCACTGGCATCGGGCCGTTCATGTCGATGCTGCGCGATGCGGCGGTGGTGCGCCGCTTTCGCCGTATTGTCCTCGTTCACGGCGCGCGCCATGATGCGGATTTGCTCTACCGCGAAGAACTGAAGCAGATGCAGGGCCGGTCGGATGCGTCAGGCGCCGAGCTTGTCCTGCTTCATTGCGTAAGCCAGCCGGCTGCCGCTACGGAGGACGAACAGCGGATTGCCGCGCGTATCACCGCCGCATGGGACACGGGGGTGCTGGAGGCGAAGGCCGGATTGGCCGTCACCGAGCAGTCATCGCGCGTGATGCTTTGCGGGAATCCGCAGATGATCGAAGACATGCGCGCACGGCTGCATGCGCGCGGCCTGAAGCCCTGCCGCCGGGTGGCGGCGGGGCAATTCCTGACTGAAAATTACTGGTGAGGCCGAGGTCAGTTGAATGATTTGCCTTCGGCCGCGAGGCGTTCCAGCAGCGGCGCCGCCTTCCACGCGTCCGGATGGTGTCCGTTTGCATACTTGCGCATGGAGCGCAGCACGTTCGGCAGGCCCACCGTATCGGCATGGAACATCGGACCGCCGCGGAACAGCGGGAAGCCGTAGCCGGTCAGGTAGACCATGTCGATGTCGGACGCACGCAAGGCGATGCCCTCTTCCAGGATCAGCGCGCCTTCGTTGACCAGCGCATACACCAGCCGCTCGACGATTTCCTCGTCGCTGATCTTGCGCCGCTCGACGCCGTTCTCGGCCGAATGCGCAATCACCATCTGGTTCACTTCGTCGGACGGATAAGCGTTGCGATCGCCCGGCTTGTAGTCATACCAGCCGGCCGAGGTCTTCTGGCCGAAGCGCCCTTTCTCGCACAGCTTGTCACCGATTTTCGAGTAGACGACGTCCGGCTTCTCCACATAGCGGCGTTTGCGGATATACCAGCCGATATCATTGCCGGCAAGGTCGCTCATGCGGAACGGCCCCATCGCGAAGCCGAATTTTTCGATCGCCTTGTCGACCTGCTCCGGCAGGCAGCCTTCCTCCAGCAGGAAGAAGGCCTGGCGGATGTACTGCTCGACCATGCGGTTGCCGATGAAGCCGTCGCAGACGCCCGACACCACGCCGGTCTTCTTGATCTTCTTGGCCAGCGCCATCACGGTAGCCAGCACGTCCTTGCCGGTCTTTGCGCCGCGCACGATCTCCAGCAGCTTCATTACGTTCGCCGGGCTGAAGAAGTGCGTGCCGATCACGTCCTGCGGGCGCTTCGTGAAGGCGGCGATCTTGTCGACGTCCAGCGTCGAGGTGTTCGAGGCAAGGATGGCGCCGGGCTTCATCACCTCGTCGAGTTTTTTGAACACCGTTTCCTTCACGCCGAGGTCCTCGAATACTGCCTCGACCACGATGTCGGCCGAGCCGATATCCTCATAAGCCAGCGTGCCGCTGATCAGGGCCATGCGCTTGTCGAGCTGCTCCTGCGTGAGCTTGCCCTTCTTCATCGAGTTTTCGTAATTCTTGCGGATGGTGGCCAGCCCCTTGTCGAGCGCCTCCTGCTTCATCTCCAGCATCTTCACCGGTATGCCGGCGTTCGCGAAGTTCATTGCAATGCCGCCGCCCATCGTGCCGGCGCCGATCACGGCAGCCGATTTGATTTCGCGCAGCGGCGTATCGGACGGCACGTCGGGAATCTTCGATGCAGCGCGCTCGCCGAAGAACGCATGGCGCAATGCCTTCGACTCCGGTGTCTGCACCAGTTCGAGGAACAGGCTGCGTTCGAAGGCCAGGCCGTCCTCAAATTTTTTCGTGACCGTGGCGGCGACGGCGTCGACGCACTTCAGCGGCGCGGGGAACGGCCCGGCGACAGTGCGCACCGTATTGCGCGCGAACTGCAGGTAGCCCTCGGCGTTCGGCATGTCGATCTTCAGGTTGCGCACTTTCGGCAGCGGGCGTCGGTCGGCAACGCTGCGCGCAAAGGCGATCGCGCCGGCAAGCAGGTCACCGTCGATCATCTGGTCGAACAGCTTGGTGCCGGCCAGTTTCTCCGACATCACCGGCGTACCCGACACGATCATGTTCAGCGCCGGCTCGAGGCCGATGGCGCGCGGCAGCCGCTGCGTGCCGCCCGCGCCGGGCAGGATGCCGAGTTTGACCTCGGGCAGCGCAATCTGCGCGCCGGCCGTCGCGACGCGGTAATGGCAGCCGAGCGCCAGTTCGAGACCGCCGCCCATCGCCATGCCGTGAATGGCCGCAACCACCGGCTTTTCCGACCCTTCGACCACGCGGATCACCGTATTCAGCGACGGCTCCTGCAGCACCTTCGGCGAATTGAATTCGCGAATGTCCGCGCCGCCGGAGAAGCCCTTGCCCGAACCGACCAGCACAATGCCCTTCACGGCCGGATTGTCGAGCGCGCGGTTTACGCCATCAACGATACCGGTCCTCGTCTCATGGCCCAGCCCGTTCACCGGCGGGTTGTCGAGCGTGATGACGGCGATGTCGCCGTGCTCCTGGTAGGTCGCGGTCATGAAACTTGTCTCCTGTGATGGTCGTGGCTGCCGTCTGTGCGACGGCAATTGAACCACCAACTATACCGCAGAAAAGAACGACCGTATTATTTCGATTTCACCCTCAGCAGTGCGCTGCGCTGCTGGTCTTCGCGGTACGCATAATCGACGCGGCCGCCGCTGACCTTGCCGATCACCATCATGTTCGCGGTGATCGCGTCATGGTCGTTTGCAGAGAACGGTCGTTCGTAGCTGGTGACGGCGCCCTGGTAGCGGCTGTCGAGATTTTCCAGTGCCAGCCTGATTGCGTCGCCGTCGGCCGAGCGCGCCTGACGCAGCGCCAGCGCCAGCAGGTGCATGCCGTCATAGCCTTGCGCCGCGCTCATCGGTGACGGTATCTGGTCCGATCGTGCATACCGGCGGTAGGCCAGCAGGAAGCTGTTCTTCGCGGTCGAGCCGGCGTCGTGAATGAAAGTCTGCGGCATCAGCGCGCCTTCGCCGGCGCCGCCGGCGGCGTCGATGAAATTGCGCATCGACAGCGTCCAGCTGCCGAGCAGCGGCACGCGCCAGCCCGCCGACTTCAATGCGTTTGCGACCTGTGCGAGTTCGGGTCCGATGCCCCAGCCGACAACGGCCTGCGCACCGGCGCTGCGTGCGCGGCGCAGCGGCTCTTCCATTCGGGTCGCGCCTATGCGGAAGCGTTCGGTGGCGACGACGCCAATGCCCTCCTGGCGCGCTGCCGCGGCAAACGCCGCCACGCCGCTGTCGCCATACGGCGTATCGTCGGCCAGCAGCGCAACTTTCATCCGCCCCCGCTTCTTCAGCTCGGCAGCCAGCATCTTCGCCTCGAGGTCCAGCGTGGGTGACACGCGGAAGATGAAATTGGCGGCGCTCGCCGGCGGCGCATACTTGCGCGTCAATGCAGGTCCGGTGGACACGGCAACCAGCAGCGGGATGCGCGCCTTCTGGTAATGCTCGATCGATGCGAGGCCGACGCCGGTGTTCACGATGCCGATGGTGGCAGCGACCTTCAGGCGCACCAGCTCGGCGGCGATCTGCGCGCCT
>CAYZXP010000002.1:30351-46310 GCA_964482415.1 uncultured Bifidobacterium sp.
GCCGGGCGCTGGCGGTTGAAGACGGATGCCGGCCTGGCGGCAGACTTCACCGGGGCGGTGGCCGGGACCCCTCGTTATGCCCCGCTGAATGGCGCCATGGGTCCGGCGCCTATGACTCCCGGGCTGCGCCGGGATGACGATTTAAAGGGCATCGGCTTCAACATCGTCGCGCCGGCGCAAGCCGGGATCCATGGCCGCATCCCTCATGCATGCGGCCATGGTACGGCGTCAGGACGGCCGCTTCATCGCACAGGACGTCGGCTGTGAAGCGACATAGGCATCGATCTTCTGCTCGGTCTTCCAGCCGTGGCCGGTGTTTTCCTGGTCGAACTTCACATCCTTGCCATTCGCCTTCACCCAAGTCGTGATGTAGATCGGTTGCAGGAGTTGGTGATCGGTCTTTCGCATTTCAACATCGCCGTTCAGCGATTTGAAGCGCTGGCCTTCCATCGCGAAAGCGACCTTCACCGGATCGGTGGTTTTCGCCTGCCGGATGCCCAGGCCGAGCAGCTGGATCGCCGAATACGTGGTCTCGCCGTAATAGTCGTCGTTGAATTTCTTCTTGAAGCCCTCGACCAGTTCCTTGCCGGCGAAGGTCTCGTTGTTCACGTTCCAGGTGCCGACGTAGCGCACGTAATTGGCGGCGGCCGCGCCCATCACGGTCGGCACGCCGCTCGTGTACGCGTAATAGGTATAGAACTTCGACTTCAGGCTGGCGTCACGCGCAGCCTTCACCAGCAGCGCCAGATCCGAGCCCCAGTTGCCGGTGATGACGACGTCAGCGCCGCTGGCCGCGATCTTCGCCACATACGGCGAAAAATCCTTCACGCTGCCGATAGGATGCAGGTCGTCGCCGACGATCTCGATATCAGGACGCTTGCGCTTCAGGTATTCCTTCGCCGCGCGGGTCACCTGATGGCCGTGCGCATAGTTCTGGCCGATGATGTACACCTTCTTCACCGCCTTGTCTTTCGCAAGGAAGGTCGTCAGCGCTTCCATTTTCATGTCCGAGTTCGCATCGAGCCGGAAATGCCAGAAGCTGCACTTGCTGTTGGTCAGGTCCGGATCCACCGCCGCGTAATTCAGGAACACGACCTCCTTGCCCGGGTTGCGCTCGTTGTGCTTGTTGATCGCATCGATCAGCGCGCCTGCCGCGCCCGAGCCGTTGCCCTGCACGACATAGCGATAGCCCTGGTCGATTGCGGCCTTCAGCACCGTCAGCGACTCCTGCGGGCTGGCCTTGTTGTCGAAGCCGGTGACTTCGAAGGTATGGCCGGGCGCCCACTTGTCGCGGTTCGCGATCTCGGCGACCGACTGGAAGCTCTTCAGCAGGTTCTGCCCGACCGGCGCGAACGGGCCCGACAAGGGGTCGATGAAAGCGACTTTCACCACGTCGGCCTGCGCGACCGGTGCGGCGAATGCAGCCGCCAGCGCGGCGGCGAGAACAGATGAACGGACGCTGTAAGTCATGCTGGTGCTCCTCTGGTGAACTTGGGTTTGTCGCCGGCCGCGTGGCGCTCAGACTTCGAGCCATTCCTTGCGCACTGCGGGGCTTTCGCGCAACTGCTGTGGTGTTCCCTCAAAAACGATGGTTCCCCTGCCCATGACGAACACGCGCTGCGAAATGTCGAGCGCGATCGCCAGCTTCTGCTCGACCAGCAGCACCGAGATGCCGCGCTCTTTCAGCGCCTGCAGGTATTGCGCGACCAGCTCGACGACCTTCGGTGCCAGCCCTTCGGTCGGCTCATCGATCATGATCAGGTCCGGATCGCCCATCAGCGTGCGGCACAGCGTCAGCATCTGTTGTTCGCCGCCGGACAGCACGCCGGCCGCCGTATGCTGGCGCTCCTGCAGCCGCGGGAACATCTGGTACATGTCCGCCATGCTCCAGCGCGATGCGCGGCCGCGCTTCTCTCCGAGCAGCAGGTTCTGTTCGACCGTCAGCGTCGGGAAGATGTCGCGGTTTTCCGGAACATAGCCGAGTCCGAGGTGCGCGATCCTGAACGCGGGCAAACCCAGGATCTCGCGGCCGCCGAACCGGACCGAGCCTGTCGCCTGCACCAGCCCCATCGCCGCTTTTACCGTGGTCGAGCGGCCGACGCCATTGCGGCCGAGCAGACTGACGATCTCGCCTTGATTTACATCCAGGTTCACGCCATGCAGCACATGGCTCTTGCCGTAAAAAGCGTGCAGGTCGCGGATTTCCAGCAGCGCGCTCATGCGTCCTCCTGCTGCGGCGCATGGCCGCCAAGGTAGGCTTCCTGCACGCGCGGATTGTCGCGGATGGACGCGGGCGTATCACAGGCGAGCACTTCGCCATAGACGACGACCGCGATCCGGTCAGCCAGACCGAACACGACGCTCATGTCGTGCTCAACCATCATCAGGGTCTTGCCTTCGGTCACGCGCGCGATCAGTTCGACGGCCGCATCCGACTCGGAGCGGCTCATGCCGGCAGTCGGCTCATCGAGCAGGATCACGTCGGCGCCGCCGGCGATGGTGATGCCGATCTCGAGTGCCCGCTGCTCCGCATAGGTCAGCAGGCCGGCCGGCACCTGCCGGCGCCAGCCGAGGCCGATCGCCTCCATCACTTCCTCGGCACGCTCGCGCGCATCGCGCAGCGCGCTGAGCTTGTGCCAGAAAGAGTAACGGTAGCCGAGCGACCAGAGCACCGCGCAGCGCAGGTTCTCGAAGACCGACAGCCGGTGGAAGATGTTGGTGATCTGGAAGCTGCGCGACAGCCCGAGCCGGTTGATCTGGTAAGGCGGCAGCCCGGTGATGTCGGCCCCGTTCAGCAGCACCTGCCCGCTGCTCGGCACATAGCGGCCGGACAGCAGGTTGAACAGCGTCGACTTGCCGGCGCCGTTCGGGCCGATCACGGCCATCCGCTCGCCCTGCTTTACCTGCAGGTCGATGCCGCGGATGATCTCCGACTGACCAAACTGCTTTTTCAGCCGGCGGATGTCGAGCGCAATCGCAGTCATCTGCGGCTCCTCGCGAGCTGTTGTTCGATTTCCGAGTTTGCCGCGTCCCATGCCCTGCCGAACGGCACGCGCGCCAGCAAGAACGCCAACGCCCCTGCGGCCAACAGCGCAATGCCGGCGACCCAGCCGCCGGGCCGCGCGGTATCGACGGTGAATCCGAACAGTCCCAGCGTCGTTCCCTGCGCCGACTCCAGCGACCAGTGGTACAGCATCTCGATCAGCACGATCGCGCCGGCCGTTGCCAGCAGCGCGGACGCCAGCATGGCCAGTCCGGCCGGCAGCACGCGCGGCAGTTGCCGGTACCGGACCATGCGCAGGTTGGCCACGATCAGGCTGGCCAGCCCGCCCGGCGCATACATCACCATCAGGATGAAGAACAGGCCAAGGTAGAGCTGCCAGGCCTTGGTGAATTCGGACAGCATCACGGTCATGAAGATGCCGACGATCGCGCCCAGCAAAGGTCCGAAGAACACGCCGGTGCCGCCGATGAAGGTAAACAGCAGCACGGCGCCCGAACGCGCAAGACTGACATTCTCCGCGGTGACGATCTCGAAATTGATGGCCGACAGGCCGCCCGAAATGCCGGCGAAGAAGCCCGACAGCATCAGCTGCAGCCAGCGCACGCGCTGCGTGTCATAACCGATGAACTCGGCGCGCTCCGGGTTGTCGCGCACCGCGTTCGCAATCCGCCCCAGCGGCGTCTGCGTCAGCGCGAACATTGCCGCGGTACAGACGAACAGCCAGGCCGCGATCAGGTAATACACCTGCAGCTGCGGTCCGAACGTGATGCCGAAGAAAGGCTTGCCATACACGCGGTCGCCGGAAATGCCCGCCTCGCCGCCGAAAAACCCCGGGAACATCAGCGAACACGCAAACACGAGTTCGACGATGCCGAGCGAAATCATCGAAAAGGTCGTGCCGGAGCGTTTGGTCGTGAAATAGCCGAACAGCGCGCCCGACAACAGTCCGGCGGTCCCACCGATCAGCGGGATCAGCGGCAGCGGCACCGGCAGGCTGCCGGCGCTGGCGAGGTTGATCGCATGGATCGCGATGAAGGCGCCGAGGCCGGAGTACACCGCATGGCCGAACGACAGCATGCCGCCCTGCCCCAGCAGCATGTTGTAGGACAACGCGAAAATCATCACCGTGCCCATCATCGACATCACCGACAGGCTCGAGCCGGAGCGGAACAGCTGCGGCGCAATCAGCAACGCGAACGCGAACAGCACCCAGACGGCCCAGCGGCCGAGGTTCAATGGACGAAAGTGCATCGGGGCGGCCGGCATTCAGGTCTCCCGCGTGCCCATCAGGCCGCGCGGCCGGAACACCAGCACCAGCAACAGCAGCACATACGGAAGGATGGGCGCGACCTCGGAGACGGTCAGCGACAGCAGCCGGTAGGCGCCGGCGTCCGCGGCGACCGCGACGCCAACGCGCTTCAGCAGCCCGAGCAGCGACCAGTCAAGCGCGATGGCAAAGGTCTGGATCATGCCGATCAGCAGCGAAGCCAGCAGCGCGCCGCCGAGCGAACCCATGCCGCCGGCCACCACCACCACGAAAATGATGCTGCCGACCGTGGCCGCCATGCCGGGTTCGGTGACGAAGGCATTGCCGCCGATGACGCCGGCCAGCCCGGCCAGCGCGCAACCGCCGCCAAACACCATCATGAAAACGCGCGGCACGTTATGCCCGAGCGACTCGACCGCTTCGGGATGCGTGAGCGCCGCCTGGATCACCAGGCCAATCCGCGTGCGCGTCAGCAGCAGCCAGATCGCGCCCAGCATCAGCAGCGCGACCGCCATCATGAAGCCGCGGTAGATCGGGAAAGAGGTTGAGTACAGCGTGAACAGCGGGCCGTCGAGCTCGGCGGGAATGCGGTAAGGCACGGCGGCGCGCCCCCAGATCATCTGCACGATCTCGACCACCAGATACGACAGGCCGAAGGTGAACAGCAGCTCCGACACATGGCCATGCTTGTGCACGACGCGCAGGCCGAAGCGCTCCACCAGCGCGCCGATCACGCCGACGGCCAGCGGCGCGAACAGCAGTGCCGGCCAGAAGCCCAGCAGCTGGCTGATCGCATAGCCGAAGTAGGCGCCGATCATGTAGAAGCTCGCATGCGCGAAGTTCAGCACACCCATCATGCTGAAGATCAGCGTCAGGCCGGACGACAGCATGAACAGCAGCAGTCCGTAACTGAGGCCGTTCAGCAGCGAAATCAGCGCGAATTCCAAGCGATTGTCCCCGCGCGGCCGTCAGGCCGTCGGCAGCTTGTAGTCGCGGTAGGCGTCGCGAATCTTGTTCTTCAGGATCTTGCCGGTCGCACCCAGCGGCAGCGCGTCGGCGAACACCACGTCATCCGGCGTCCACCATTTGGCGATCTTGCCGTCGTAGAACTTCAGCAGCTCTTCCTTGCTGACCTCCATGCCGGGCTTCCTGACCACCACCAGCAGCGGGCGCTCGTCCCATTTCGGATGGAACACGCCGATGCAGGCGGCCTGCATCACGGCCGGATGGGCGACGGCGATATTCTCGAGGTCGATCGAGCCTATCCATTCGCCGCCGGATTTGATCACGTCCTTGCTGCGGTCGGTAATCTGCAGGTAGCCCTCGGAGTCGATCACGGCCACGTCGCCGGTGGGGAACCAGCCGTCCTGCAGCACGTCGCCGCCTTCGGCCTTGAAGTAGCCGGACACCACCCACGGCCCGCGCACCAGCAGGTTGCCGTAGGTCGTGCCGTCCCACGGCAATTCCTTGCCGTCGTCGTCGACGATCTTCATGTCGACGCCGTAAATTGCGCGTCCCTGCTTCTCCAGCTTGGCCTGCTTCTGTTCTTCCGGCAGGTCCAGGTGCTGGCTCATCAGCGTGCAGCACGTGCCCAGCGGCGACATCTCCGTCATGCCCCACGCATGCACCACCTCGACGCCGTAGTCGTGCCGCAGCGTCTTCATCATCGCCGGCGGACAGGCCGAACCGCCGATCACGGTGCGGCGGAAGGTCGAGAATTTCAGCTTGTTCTGCGCGGTGTAGTTCAGCAGGCCGAGCCAGACCGTCGGCACGCCGGCCGAGAAGGTCACCTTCTCCTGCTCGAACAGTTCATAGATCGACTTGCCGTCCAGCGCAGGCCCTGGCATCACCAGCTTCGCGCCGGTCAGCATCACCGAGTACGGCAGGCCCCAGGCATTCACATGGAACATCGGCACCACCGGCAGCACCACATCGCGCGCCGACACGTTCAGCGCATCCGGCAGCGCCGACGCATACGAATGCAGCACGGTCGAGCGGTGCGAGTACAGCGCCCCCTTCGGGTTGCCGGTCGTGCCGGATGTGTAGCACAGGCCGGACGCCGAATTCTCGTCGAACAGCGGCCACTCGAATTCATCCGACTCGGCGGCGAGCAGGTCTTCGTAGCACAGCAGGTTCGGGATCTTGTCGGTCGCCGGCAGGTGCTCGCGGTCGCACAGCGCGACGAAGCCCTTGATCGTCTTGCACAGCGGTGCGATGGCCTCGATGGCCGCCACGAAGGTCAGGTCGAACAGCAGGTACTGGTCTTCCGCGTGGTTCGCAATGTAGGCAATCTGTTCCGGGTGCAGGCGCGGATTGATCGTGTGCAGCACCGCGCCCATGCCGGAGACGCCGTAATACGCCTCGAGATGCCGGTAACCGTTCCATGCGAGCGTGGCGACCCGGTCGCCCATCACGATGCCGCGGTGCGTCAACGCATTCGCCAGACGGCGTGCGCGGCGGTGGCATTCCCGATAGTTATAACGGTGAATGTCGCCTTCAACGCGCCGGGAAACGATTTCGGTATCGCCGTAATAGCGGTCGGCGTGGCGAATCAGGGAGGAAATGAGCAGCGGCTGGCTCATCATGCGGCCCATCAATGGGCTCTGCGGGTACTGCACCATGGTGTCTCCGGTAAATTTTTTCTTGCTGCAATTTGGGGGATTTTTGTGCGCCACTTGCCCTTTGGTCAACCGCTTTCCATGCGGCGACGCAGCAATGCGCGGGCCTCCGGACCACTCAGCTGCGGTATCCGGGGTCGTCTTTTTCCAGCCTGCGCAGCAATGCCGGCCACGCGAGCGCGCCGTACTTCGACTGCGTCACCTGCTTCGCCTGGTTCATTGCGTTGGCAATGATGGGTTCCGGGATGGGTCGCAAAGCCGAGCCGCCCGCCATCGCCCTCACCTGGATCGCGCAGGCGGATTCGAAGTTATACATGCTCAGGAACGCATCAGCCACCGTGCTGCCGACCGTCAGCAGCCCATGGTTGCGCAGCATCAGATAGGTCTTGTCGCCGAGGTCGGCCACCAGCCGCGGCTTTTCATCATCGTTCAGCGCGACGCCTTCATAGTCGTGATACGCGAGGCTGTTCAGCACGAAGATCGATGCCTGTGAAATCGGCAGTACGCCGCCCTCCTGCGCCGCCACCGCGCAGCCATTCACGGTATGCGTGTGCAGCACGCAGTGCGCATCGTCGCGGGCCGCATGAATGGCCGAATGGATGGTGAAGCCAGCCGGATTGACCGGGAAAGGCGAGTCGTCGAGCTTGTTGCCATGCGGGTCGATCTTCACCAGCGACGACGCGGTGACTTCATCAAAAGTCAGGCCGTAAGGGTTGATCAGGAATTCATGATCGCCGCCGGGGACGCGCGCGGTGATGTGGGTAAAGACCAGGTCGGACCAGCCGAATGCCGCCACCAGACGGTAACAGGCAGCGAGATCCACGCGGGTTTGCCATTCGTCGGCGCTGACGCGATGCCTGACCGACGGGATGTCGAGGCGCTCTGCCGGGTTCAAGTGCACTCTCCTCTTCTCTGTCACAATGGCAGGCGCCTGCAGCGCCTGCCGGACTGTGCGCGACGGCCGGTGCGTCGTCCGCTTTTTGTATGCCGGCAATTCCTGTCCTGCGGGCAGTCATCCTAACAGAAGCCTCAATGAACTCGCCCGACCTGCCGCAGCTGCGCCTTCACCGGCTTGCCGACCTGCCCCTGACCAACAGCTATGCGACGCTGCCGCCCGCGTTCTACACGCGGCTGCGCACGACGCCCCTGTCCGACCCTTACCTTGTCTGCGCGAGCGAAGACGCTGCTGCGCTGATCGGGCTCGACCCGGCTGAACTCGACACGCCGCGGTTCGCCGAGGTCTTCGGCGGCAATGCCGAATTGCCGGCGTCGCAGCCGCTGGCTGCGGTGTACTCCGGCCACCAGTTCGGCGTCTGGGCAGGCCAGCTGGGTGACGGCCGCGCCATCCTGCTGGGCGAAGCGCCGGCGCCGGCCGAGCCCGGCGGCTCGCTTGAGCTGCAGCTGAAAGGCTCGGGCAAGACGCCCTACTCGCGCATGGGCGACGGCCGCGCGGTGCTGCGTTCGTCCATCCGCGAGTTCCTGTGCTCGGAAGCGATGGCGTCGCTCGGGATACCGAGCACGCGCGCGCTGTGCGTGATCGGCTCGGACCAGAGGGTCATGCGCGAACAGCCGGAGACTACCGCCGTCGTCACGCGGATGTCGCAAAATTTCGTCCGTTTCGGCTCCTTCGAGCACTGGTTCTGGAATGACCGCCCCGATGAGCTGAAGACCCTCGCCGATTACGTGATCGCGCGCAGCTACCCCGAACTGAGGGATGTCGAGCGGCCCTATCACGCGCTGCTTGGTGAAGTCACGCGCCGCACCGCCGAACTGGTCGCGCAATGGCAGGCCGTCGGCTTCATGCACGGCGTGCTCAATACCGACAACATGTCCATTCTCGGCCAGACGCTGGATTACGGTCCGTTCGGATTCATGGAAGCCTTCGATCCCGCACATATCTGCAACCACACCGACCGCACCGGCCGCTACTCGTACCGGATGCAGCCGCAGATCGGTGAATGGAATTGCTACGCGCTCGGCCAGGCGATGTTGCCGCTGATTGGCGACGTCGACGAAGTACAGGAAGTGCTGGCGGTCTACAAGCCGGCGTTTTCCGCAAAAATGGATGCGCTCTGGCATGCGAAGCTGGGACTGGCGACGGTACAGGAGGACGATGAGCCGCTGATCCGCCGGCTGCTCGACATCCTGGCCGCCGGCCGGGTGGACTTCCCGCTGTTTTTCCGCCGGCTGTCCGGTTTGACCGCAAACGGCGGCGATGCACCGTTGCGCGACCTGTTCATTGACCGCAGCGCATTTGACGCGTGGTCAGTAGAATACCGGCAGCGCCTGCGCGCCGAGGGCAGCGACGACGCGGCCCGCAAGGCGGCCATGGATCGCGTGAACCCCAAATATGTGCTGCGCAATTACCTCGCGCAGGTCGCGATCGACAAGGCGCAGCAGAAGGATTTTTCAGAAGTTCGTCGCCTGCTGCAGGTATTGCGGCGGCCGTTCGACGAACAGCCGGACAACGCCGTCTATGCGGCGCTGCCTCCCGACTGGGCGGCCGGCATCGAAGTCAGCTGCTCGTCGTGACGCGCAGCGAACGTGGAGAAGAACATGCAAAGCAAGAAAGTCGTGCGCACTGATGCCGAGTGGCGCGCGATGCTGGAGCCGATGGAATACGAGGTGACGCGCCATGCGGCCACCGAGCGCGCGTTCACCGGGCGCTACTGGGATCATCATGAGGCCGGCATCTACACGTGTGTGTGCTGCGGCACCCCGCTGTTCGAATCGGACGCCAAATTCGATTCCGGCTGCGGCTGGCCTAGCTACTTCAGGCCGCTCGACCCGGCGCATGTCAGCGAACGCATCGACCGCAGCCACGGCATGCTGCGAACCGAGATCCTGTGCAATGTCTGCGATGCGCACCTCGGCCATGTGTTCCCCGACGGGCCGCCGCCGACCGGCCTGCGCTACTGCATCAATTCGGCATCGCTGACCTTCACTCCCCAACGCTGAGCGCCCGCATGAAGCTGCTGTTCGACCTCTTCCCCGTCATTCTCTTTTTCGTCGTCTTCAAGCTGGCCGGCGCCAATCCGGAAGCTGCACAGGATTTCGGCAACCAGTACCTGTCCGGTCTGGTGTCCGGCGGCGAAGTCACGCTGCAGCAGGCGCCCATCCTGCTGTCGACCGCCGTGGCCATCCTCGCCACGTTCGCGCAGGTGCTGTGGCTGCTTGCGCGCCGCAAGCCGGTCGACAACATGCTGTGGGTGTCGCTGGTCATCATCGTGCTGTTCGGCGGCGCCACCATCTATTTCCATGACGAGCAATTCATCAAGCTCAAGCCGACCGTGCTGTACTGGTGCTTCGCGCTGGTGCTGCTGGGAGCGCCGCTGCTGTTCGGGAAAAACCTGATGCGTTCGATGATGGGCAAGCAGATGCACCTTCCCGACGCCGTCTGGTCGCGGCTGAACCTTGCGTGGGGACTGTTCTTCATGGTGATGGGCGCGGTCAATCTGTATGTTGCGTTCACGATGCCGCTGGCGTTCTGGGTCAACTTCAAACTGTTCGGCTTCCTCGGGCTGATGATCGCTTTCGTGATCGCGCAAAGCGTCTACCTGTCACGCTACATGAAGGAGGCAGAATGAACCGTCCGGAGCGCATCCGCGAGCTGCTGAACGCGGGCCTCGAACCGCTCGAATGCGTGGTCGAGGACGAGTCCCACCTGCATGCCGGCCATGCCGGCGCGGCGTCCGGCGGCGGGCATTACCGACTGAAACTGGTGTCCGCACGCTTCGAGGGAATCAGCAAGGTTGGCCGCCATAGGCTGGTGTATGATTGCCTGCGCGAGATGATGAAAAAAGACATACACGCGCTCGCAATGACCTTACAGACGCCTGACGAGGCGCAGACCTCCTGATCGTCGTCGCAAGGCATTTTTGTTCAACATATCCATACCTTATCCATGAAGAATCTGAAACCTGCCCGCCTGCTGGTGATGCTTGTCGCCTCCGCAGCCGCTGTCGCTTCCCTCCCCGCAGGCGCGCAAAACGTCGCTGTCGTCAACGGCAAAGCCATCCCGACCTCGCGCGTCGAGTCGATGGTCAAGCAGATGGTGCAGCAGGGCCAGAAGGACTCGCCCGAAATGCGCTCGATGATCAAGGACGAACTGATCAACCGCGAAGTGCTCGCGCAGGAAGCGGACCGTCAGGGCATCTCGAACCGTCCTGAGATCAAGAGCCAGATCGACATGGCCCGCCAGTCGATCGTGATCCGCGCGCTGGCGCAGGAATACGTCGCGAAGAACCCGGTCAAGGACGAGGAGATGAAAGCCGAGTTCGACAAGTTCAAGGCGACCCTGCCGGCAAAGGAATACCACGCGCGCCACATCCTGGTCGAGAAGGAAGACGAGGCGAAGGCGATCATCACCAAGCTGAAGGGCGGCGCCAAGTTCGACGAGCTGGCGGCAGCTTCGAAGGACAAGGGATCGGCGCAACAAGGCGGCGACCTCGGCTGGGCGCCGGCGGATGCTTTCGTCAAGCCCTTCTCGGACGCGATGGTCGGCCTGAAGGTCGGCGAGATCACCCAGGCGCCGGTGCAGAGCCAATTCGGCTACCACGTGATCAAGCTCGAGGAAGTGCGCGACGCGCAGCTGCCGTCCTTTGAAGAAGTCAAGGGCCAGATCGCCGAGTCGCTGCAGCAGCGCAAGCTGCAGACCTTCCAGCAGGACCTGCGCAAGAAGGCAAAAGTCCAGTAAGCAGCGATCGCTGCGGGACAGAAAGGCCGATGGGGACATCGGCCTTTTTTTATTGGCCGCGCAATGGCTGACACTGGGTCGTAAAATCCATTACATTCATGATTCAGATCGATTTTTCTGCCATCCAATGCACCGACTTCGACTGTCCGAGCTGATCTCCGCGTTGAGCCATGCGCTCGACATCACCGAAGGTCAACCCGAAGGACATTGCCTGCGCAGCTGCTGGATCGGCATGCATGTCGGACGCCATATCGGCCTGTCGGCCGAAGACCTGTGGAACCTCTATTACACGATCCTGCTGAAGGATCTCGGCTGCAGCAGCAATGCCGCGCGCATCTGCGAGCTCTACCTGACCGACGATCTCTCCTTCAAGCGTGACTTCAAGACCGTCGGCGACAGCGCGCAGGCCGTGCTGAATTTCGTGCTGTCGCATACCGGTCTGCGCTCGCCGCTGGCCGAGCGCTTTGGCGCGGTGCTGAACATCCTGCGCAATGGCAAGGAACTGGCCGACGAACTGATCCAGACCCGCTGCCAGCGCGGCGCCGAGATTGCGCGGCTGCTGCGCTTCCCCGAATCGGTCGCCACCGGCATTTACCATCTCGATGAACACCACAACGGCAAGGGCCGGCCGCACGGGTTGGCCGGCCGCGAGATACCGCTGTACTCGCGCATCGCGCTGCTGTCTCAGGTCGCCGACGTGTTCCATACCAGCGGCGGCCCGGCGGCCGTGCGAGAGGAACTGCAGCTGCGGCGCGGCCAGTGGTTCGATCCCGAACTGGTCGACGCGCTGCTCGAGCTGGCCGACGCGGATTTCTGGTGGCAGCTGCGCAGCGACGACATCAGTGCCGCGGTACTGGCGCTGGAGCCGGCGTGGAAGGTGGTGCAGCTGGACGAGGATTATCTCGACGACATCGCATCGGCGTTCGGCCAGATCGTCGACTCGAAAAGCCCGTATACCAGCGGGCACAGTGCACGCGTTGCGCTGTATGTCGACCTGATGGCCGAGACAATGGGGCTGGGCAGCGATCGCCGCCGCTGGCTCAGGCGCGGCGCGCTGCTGCACGACATCGGCAAGCTGGGCGTGAGCAACAGCATCCTCGACAAGCCGGGCAAGCTCGACGATGACGAATGGGCAGCCGTGCGCGCGCATGCGATGCACACCGAGGCGATCCTGTCGCGCATCGACGCATTCGCGGAACTGGCGCGCGTCTCGGGCGCGCATCATGAACGGCTCGACGGCGCGGGTTATCCGCGCGGCCTGTCCGGCGACGAGATCAGCGCAGAGACGCGCATCATCACCTGCGCCGACATCTTCGACGCCATCACGGCAGCCCGTCCCTATCGCGGCGCGGTGCCGGTCGATGAAACCCTGGCGATCATGGCGAAGTCGGTCGGCACGGCGATCGACCCCGACTGCTTCAACGTGCTGAAAGCCACCGTGCGGCGCCTGCCGCAGATGGCGGCCTGACCGCGGCCCGCGGGCCGCGGCAGTTCAGCAGGAGCCGGCCGCTCAGCCGACCCACTTGCGCGCGTTGCGGAACATCCGCATCCACGGCGCATCTTCGCCCCAGCCTTCCGGATGCCACGAGTGCGTGACGGTGCGGAACACGCGCTCCGCATGCGGCATCATCACGGTGAAGCGCCCATCCGGCGTGGTGACCGACGTGATGCCCGACGGCGAGCCGTTCGGGTTGAACGGATAGGTCTCGGTCGGACGGCCATGGTGGTCAACGAAGCGCAGCGCGACCAGCGCCTTGTCCTCGTCGCCGGTATGCGCGAAGTTTGCGTAGCCCTCGCCGTGCGCGACGGCGATCGGCGTCTGCGTGCCGGCCATGCCCTCGAAGAAGATCGACGGCGATTCCAGCACCTCGACCATCGCGAAGCGCGCCTCGAACTGCTCGGACTGGTTGCGGGTGAACTTCGGCCAGTGCTCCGCGCCCGGGATGATGGACTTCAGGCTGCTCATCATCTGGCAGCCGTTGCAAATGCCCAGGCCGAAGGTGTCATTGCGCCGGAAGAAGCCGGAAAACTGATCCGACAGCAGCGGGTTGAACAGGATGGTCTTTGACCAGCCCTCGCCGGCACCGAGAACGTCGCCGTAAGAGAAGCCGCCGACGGCGATCAGGCCCTTGAAATCGTCCAGCCGCGCACGGCCGGCAATCAGGTCGCTCATGTGGACATCGACCGCATCGAAGCCGGACTTGTGCATCACGTACGCGGTCTCGACATGCGAGTTGACGCCCTGCTCGCGCAGGATCGCCACCTTCGGGCGCGCTCCGGTCGCGATGAACGGTGCGGCCACGTCCGCGGACGGATCAAAGCTGATCTTCGGCGTCATGCCCGGATCGGTTTCGTCGAGCAGACGGTCGTATTCGGCGTCGGCGCAGGCCGGGTTGTCGCGCAGCCGCGCAATGCGCCAGCTGGTTTCGCTCCACAGCCGCTGCAGCTCAGCGCGCTTCTTCTGGTAGATCACTTTCGCGTCGCGGGTGAACTCGACCACGTCGCGTTCGTTCAGCTTGCCGATGATGTGGCTGCAGGCACCCAGGCCAAACTCGCGCAGCACGTTCATCGCGTCGGACTTCTGGTCGGCGCGGACCTGGATCACTGCACCCAGCTCTTCGGCGAACAGCGCGCGCAGCGTCAGGTCGTTGCGGCGCTGCTCGACCTGCGATGCCCAGTTCTTCGAATCGCCCCAGTCAGTCGCATGCTCACCCTCGGTGACGAGGATGTCGAGGTTGACCGTCACGCCCGCATGGCCGGCAAAGGCCATTTCGCACAGCGTCGCATACAGGCCGCCGTCCGAGCGGTCGTGATAAGCGAGCAGCATCTGCTCGCGGTTCAGGCGCTGGATCGCATTGAAGAAAGCCTTCAGGTCGTCTGCGCTGTCCACGTCCGGCGCATCATCACCGATCTGCTGCATCACCTGCGCCAGCGCCGACGCGCCGAGGCGGTTGCGGCCGCGGCCGAGGTCGACCAGGATCAGCGCGGTGTCGCCGAGATCGCGGCGCAGTTGCGGCGTCAGGGTCTTGCGCACATCGCTGACCGGCGCGAATGCGGACACGATCAGCGAGACCGGCGCCGTCACCGACTTCGCGCCCTCGTCATCCTGCCAGGTGGTGCGCATCGACAGCGAATCCTTGCCGACCGGGATCGACAGGCCGAGTGCCGGGCACAGTTCCATGCCAACGGCCTTGACCGTATCGAACAGCGCGGCGTCCTGTCCCGGCTGGCCGCAGGCGGCCATCCAGTTCGCCGAGAGCTTGATGTCGGTGAGGTCGTTGATGGCGGCGGCAGCGACGTTGGTCAGCGCTTCGCCGACGGCCATGCGACCCGATGCCGGCGCGTCGATCACGGCCAGCGGCGTGCGCTCGCCCATCGACATCGCCTCGCCAAGGTAACCCTCGTGGCTCATCGTCGTCACCGCGCAATCGGCTACCGGCACCTGCCACGGGCCGACCATCTGGTCACGCGCCGTATGCGCGCCAACCGAGCGGTCGCCGATGGTGATCAGGAAGGATTTGTCGGCCACCGTCGGCAGCTTCAGCACGCGCTCGCCAGCCTGCTCGAGCGTGATGCCGGTCAGGTCGACCGGTGCGGTTTGCTGCTTCGCGCGCTTGACGTCGCGGTGCATCTTCGGCGGCTTGCCAAGGAGGACATCCATCGGCATGTCGACCGGGTAGGTGTCATGCTCCGGATCGACCACGCGCAGCTGGCGCTCTTCGGTCGCGATGCCGACCACCGCGAACGGGCAGCGCTCGCGCTCGCACAGCTCGCGGAACAGCGGCAGGCTGGACGGCGCAATGCCGAGCACATAGCGTTCCTGCGATTCGTTGCTCCAGATTTCCTTCGGCGCGAGACCGCTCTCCTCGAGCTGGATCTTGCGCAGGTCGAACACGGCGCCGCGGCCGGCGTCATTCGTCAGTTCGGGGAAGGCGTTCGACAGGCCGCCCGCGCCGACGTCGTGGATCGACAGCACCGGGTTGTTCTCGCCGAGCGCCCAGCACGCATTGATCACTTCCTGCGCGCGTCGCTCCATCTCCGGGTTGCCGCGCTGTACCGAATCAAAATCGAGGTCGGCGGTGTTCGTGCCGGTTGCCATTGACGACGCGGCGCCGCCACCCATGCCGATGCGCATGCCGGGACCGCCGAGCTGGATCAGCAGGCTGCCGACCGGCAGTTCTTCTTTCTTCGTGTGCAGCGCCGAGATGTTGCCCATGCCGCCGGCAATCATGATCGGCTTGTGGTAGCCGTACACGGTGCCGCCGACGTTCTGCTCGTAGGTGCGGAAGTAGCCGGCCAGGTTGGGACGGCCAAATTCATTGTTGAACGCGGCGCCGCCGAGCGGGCCGTCGATCATGATCTGCAGCGGCGACG
>CAYZXP010000003.1:0-41392 GCA_964482415.1 uncultured Bifidobacterium sp.
TGATGCTGATTCTGCCGCTGTTCCTGCTGCTCGGACTGGGCCTGGCGTTCACGCCCTGCGTGCTGCCGATGGTGCCCATCCTGTCCTTCATCATCGCCGGTGAGGGTGCGCAGACCAGCCGCCGCCGTGCGTTTACGCTGTCGCTCAGCTATTCGCTCGGCATGGCGGTGGTCTACACCGCGCTCGGCATTGCCGCCGGGCTGGTCGGCGAAGGTTTGTCGGCTGCCTTGCAGAGCCCGCTGATTCTCGGCAGCTTTGCCGTGCTGATGGCCGTGATGGCGCTGTCGATGTTCGATGTCTATCAGCTGCAGGTGCCTGCGGCGGTCCAGCTGGCGCTGACGCGCCTGTCCGAGCGCCAGCGTGCCGGCAAGCTCGCCGGCGTGTTCGTGATGGGCGCGATCTCGGCGCTGATCGTCGGCCCCTGCGTTGCGGCGCCGCTGGCCGGCGCGCTCGTCTACATCAGCCAGACGCGGGACGTGTTCATCGGCGGCAGCGCGCTGTTCGCCATGGCGGCCGGCATGAGCGTGCCCTTGCTGCTCGTCGGCCTGTCGGCCGGCACGCTGCTGCCGCGAGCCGGTGCGTGGATGCAGTCAGTCAAAATATTTTTCGGCGTGCTGATGCTGGCGCTGGCCCTGTGGATGGTGGCCTCGCTGATTCCTGCGTGGCTGCTGATGCTGGGTTGGGGCTTGCTGGGCGCGGGATACGGCACTTTCCTGCTGCGCGCAAAATCACTGGGCTGGCGGGCGCGGGTGCTCGGCTTCATGTTCGTCGCGCTGGGTGCGGTACAGCTCGTTGGCGTCGGTACCGGCGGTCGTGACCCGTGGTCGCCGCTGGCCCACCTGCGCGGTAACGTGCAGGCGCGCACCGAGTTCACGCGCGTTTCCAGCATCGCCCAGCTCGAGGCTGCAATCGCGCGCGCCGGCGGTCGCCGCGTGATGCTCGATTTCTACGCGGACTGGTGCGTTTCCTGCATCGAGATGGAGAAGCTCACGTTCACCGAGCCGCAGGTGAAAGCCGAGCTCGACCAGATGCTGTTGTTGCAGGCCGACGTGACGGCCAACAACGACGACCACAAGGCATTGCTGAAACGCTTCGGCCTGTTCGGTCCGCCGGGCATCCTGTTCTTCGGTCCCGATGGCAATGAAATCCGTACGGCGCGCGTGATCGGTTTCCAGTCTGCCGAACGCTTCCTGCAGTCGCTGCAACGGACGAAGTAGGCGAAGCACCGCGACACGCGCTTTATCAAATGGCGCTATTTGCAAAGTGCGAGATTGTCTTTGTCCGGGGCAGCATGCGCCGATATATTGGCAGCCTGATCACATCGAATGTGCGAGGAGGCTGTCATCATGGCTTTGCATCTTGGCGATACCGCGCCTGATTTCGAGCAGGATTCTTCCTTGGGGAAAATCCGTTTCCATGAGTGGGCCGGCGACGCATGGGTCGTGCTGTTCTCGCATCCGGCCGACTTCACGCCGGTCTGCACGACCGAACTCGGCCTGACCGCGAAGCTCAAGCCCGAATTCGACAAGCGCAATGTGAAAGCGATTGCACTGTCGGTCGATCCGGTCGACAAGCATGCTGCATGGATACGCGATATCGAGGATACCCAGCAGACCGTCGTCGGTTTCCCGATCATCGCTGATGCCGACAAGCACGTTGCCGTGCTGTACGACATGATCCATCCCAACCAGTCCGACTCAGCGACGGTTCGTTCATTGTTCATCATCGACCCGAAGAAGAAGGTTCGGCTGATGATCACCTACCCGATGAGCACCGGCCGCAACTTCGACGAGGTGCTGCGCGTCATCGATGCGCTGCAGCTGACCGATGGATATACCGTCGCCACGCCCGGCAACTGGAAGGAGGGTGATGACGTGATTATTCCGTTGTCGGTGCAGGATGAGGCGCTGATCAGGCAGAAGTATCCGAAGGGATACAGCGCGCCGCGGCCCTACCTGCGCCTCACGCCGCAGCCGAACCGTTAGGTCATGCGGCAGGGGGCCGCGGCCATTCGGCTTCCGATCATTCTTCCGGCGGCAATTCCGGCAGGATCACCTCAGACGGCAGCGAGGCGGAACGCTGACGGCTTGCCGGCATTTCTGTCGGCGGCTCATCCGCAAACCGTACCAGCTTGCTGCCCGACACATGCAACGCCGGCCGGATCAGATGCGCGCCGTCTGCCGCGAAAAATTCTTTGGATGAATCCGAAATATTCGATTTGACCAGCGCGGACATCAGGCTCAGCAGCCGGCTTTTCTTTTCGGGTGGGTACTTCAGCTTGCCGATCGCGTGTTCAATCGCAGCTTTGGCCTCTGTTGCCGCCGCACGAAGACGACCCGTCTTGTCATCCTTGATGCGCTCCGGGCTGACCCGGGAAAAAATGGTGGCGGTGCCTTTCACGCCGCGTGGCGTGACGAATTTCTCGCTTTTGGCGATGACGACGTCATACGCACCTTCGAGGCCATCGCTGGTCGGTGCCAGATTCGGATGCGCAATCTGAACATGCACTCGGGTTCGGTCCATCGGGGGCGCCTTCAAAGGAAGAAGCCTGACGGTCTGGGGATTGACCGGCGTAGGCGCCCAATGTGTGCCGATGATCGGCTATTGGTTCACAAGTGTTTTATTTTCGCAACAGTGCCTTCGTTCCGCGGTGCTGGAAAAAGCGCCGGAGGAAACCCTTGCGGCCCGACCGGGCGGCAAGGGCATCGTCATGGCCGTTACAGCTTGCGCGCGATCTCGCGCGCAAAGTAGGTCAGCACGCCATCGGCGCCGGCGCGCTTGAACGCGAGCATGGCTTCCATCATTGCCTTGTCATGATCGAGCCAGCCGTTCTGTGCGGCGGCCTTGATCATCGCGTATTCGCCGCTGACCTGGTATGCAAACGTCGGCACGCGGAATTCATCTTTCACGCGACGCACGATGTCGAGGTAGGGCATGCCCGGCTTGACCATCACCATGTCCGCGCCTTCGGCGATGTCGAGCGCCACTTCGCGCAGCGCCTCGTCGCTGTTGGCCGGATCCATCTGGTAGGTCGCCTTGCTGCCCTTGCCGAGGTTGGCCGCCGAGCCGACCGCATCGCGGAACGGGCCGTAGAACGCCGATGCATACTTCGCCGAGTACGCCATGATGCGGGTGTGGATGTGGCCATTCGCCTCGAGCGCCGCACGGATCGCGCCGATGCGGCCATCCATCATGTCGGACGGCGCGACGATGTCGACGCCGGCCGCTGCCTGCGCCAGCGCCTGTTTCACCAGCAGCGTGGTGGTCTCGTCATTCAGCACATAGCCGTCGTCGTCGAGCACGCCGTCCTGCCCGTGGCTGGTGTACGGGTCGAGCGCGACATCGGTCAGGATGCCCAGTTCGGGGCAGCGGGCCTTCAGCGCGCGCACCGCGCGCGGCACCAGGCCGTCGGGGTTGGCCGCCTCGATGCCGTCGGGCGTCTTCAGCGCGGGGTCAATGACAGGGAACAGCGCCATTACCGGAATGCCGAGCGAAACGCATTCTTCCGCAATTGGCAGCAGCAGGTCGACCGACACGCGCTCGACGCCCGGCATCGACGGCACCGCCTCGCGACGGTTTTCGCCGTCGAGGATGAACACGGGGTAGATCAGGTCGGCCGCCGTGATGACGTTCTCACGCATCATCACGCGCGAGAACGCATCCTTGCGCATGCGCCGCATGCGGATGGCAGGGAAACGGGGCTGGGCATCAGTCGTCATCGTCTTTTCGCAGTGTCAATTAAGGGTTGGGTGTCGGAACGCAGGGAACGCCGCTGCCGCCATGATCCTGACCGCGTGGCATGCCGCTGAAACTTTTGGCGGCTCCGCCGCTCAGACAAACGGGTGATTGCTCACCTCCCGCTTCTCCTCCCTGAGCGGGGCTGTCTCGCCCCTGTGCGGGTCAGCGTTGAACCCTGGAGATGTCCCCTGTCTCCAGGGCTTTTTTTATGCCTGTTCGCCGGCGGCTTGCTGTGCCGGCGCATCGTCATCGAACCCGAGCAGACCGCGAATCGTGTGGTCGGCTTCGTCCAGGCCCATGCGCTTGAGCGCCGAAAACAGCTGCACCGAGAATGGCAGAGGCTGGCCGGCCTCGTCAACATAGCTGGCCAGGATGGTCTTTGCGAGGCGCATCGCGTCCGCCTGTTCGCTGCGGTTGAGCTTGTCAGCCTTGCTGAGCAGGCAGTGAATGGGCTTCCCGGTCGGCGCGAACCACTCGAGCATTTCCACGTCCAGCTCGGTGAAGGGGCGGCGCGCGTCCATGATCAGCACCAGCGCAGTCAGCTGCTCGCGCGCCTGCACATACCGGCCCAGCAGCAGCTGCCAGTGGTCCTTGGCCGAGCCGGAAACCTCGGCATAGCCATAGCCCGGCAGGTCGACCAGAAAAGCGCGGATCTCTTCCGTGCGGGTCGCATCCTTGCGGTGCTGGCCGACGTGCGAGCCGCCGATCGAGAAAAAATTGATATGCTGCGTGCGGCCCGGCGTCTTCGACGCGAACGCCAGTTTCTTCTGGTTGCACAGCAGGTTGATGGCGGTGGATTTGCCCGCATTCGAGCGGCCCGCGAACGCGACCTCCGGGACTTTATATTTTGGCAAATCCTGCAGGCGGTTGACGGTGGTGAAGAAGCGGGCTTGCCAGAGTAGGGACATGGGCGGAAAGTGAGGAGGCCAGCGGGAAAAGGCGGGGAACAGGCTCGCCATTGTAGTACAATGCCGGGCTGTATTTCGGCGTAAACCAAACCAATAATTCCCGGGTGTTTGAATGAATCGTGCACTTTCGTCGTTCGTGAAATTTGTCTCCATCGCTCTGCTGGCCACCTCCGGCATCGCCTTCGCCAACGAAGAGAAGGCAGCTGCCGCGGCCGATCCGGCCAAGGGCTCCGAGCTGTACGCGAACGGCGACGCCTCGCGCGGCATCATGGCCTGCGTGGCCTGCCATGGCGCGGCCGGCAATTCGTCCATCACGCAGAATCCGAAGCTGGCAGGCCAGCACGCGGCCTACCTGCAGAAGCAGCTGCATGACTTCCAGGGCCCGGCGCGCAACAACGCGGTGATGACCGCGATCGCCAAGGCGATGACGGACGACGACATCCGCAACGTCGTCGCCTATGTCGCCGCGCAGAAGCCGACGCAGGGCGCCGCGAAAAACAAGGACACCGTCGAGTGGGGCAAGAAGATCTACCGCGGCGGCATCGCCGAGAAGAACGTTCCGGCCTGCGCGGGCTGCCACAGCCCGAACGGCGCCGGCATCCCGGCGCAGTACCCGCGCCTGGCCGGCCAGCACCAGGATTACACGGTCGCGCAGCTGACCAGCTTCCGTGGCGGCGCGCGCGCGAATTCCGCGCAGATGACCACGATCGGCAAGCGCATGTCGGATGACGAAATGAAAGCCGTCGCCGACTACATCGCTGGCCTGAAGTGATGACGCAAGCCGCGCGCAGACAATAAAAAACACGCGCGCGCGGCAAAAATCAGCATGGGGGGTGGCCAGTGGCCGCCCCTTTTTGTTTTCAGCTTTGAATCAAACGATGGGCAGGGACAAGATGAGCACCGGTACGCAGGGCATAGAGATGGAGAACCGCAGCCGCTTCACGGCGGACCTTGTCGAAATGGTGTCGTCGATGCGTTTCGCGATCAGCCTGCTGACCGTGATCGCGATTGCATCCGTGATCGGCACCGTGGTGCTGCAGAATGAGCCGTTGCCGAATTACGTGAACCAGTTCGGGCCGTTCTGGTTCGAGGTGTTCGCGCGCTTCTCGATCTACACCGTCTATTCGGCCTGGTGGTTCCTGCTGATCATGGCCTTTCTGGTCGTGTCGACGTCGCTGTGCATCGTGCGCAATGCGCCGAAGATGCTGCGCGACATGAAGAGCTGGCGCGACAACGTGCGCGAGCAGTCGCTGCGCAATTTCCACCATCACGCCGAGTGGACTGCCGAAGGCGACACGGCGGCGCTGGCGAGCGAGTCGGCGCGCCGCGTCGCCGCCGCCGGTTACCAGGTGAAGCTGGTCGAAAAAGAGGGTGCAACGCTGCTGACGGCCAAGCAGGGCGCGGCCAACAAGCTCGGTTACATCTTCGCGCATGCGGCGATCGTGATCATCTGCGTCGGCGGCCTGCTCGACTCGAACCTGCCGATCCGCGCACAGCAGTGGCTGTTCGACAAGGAGCCCTTCAACGGCGGCGGCGTGATCGCGCAGATCCCCGAGCGGCATCGCCTCGGCACCGGCAATCCGACCTTCCGCGGGAATACTTACGTGCCCGAGGGCGCGAGCAGCAATACAGCGATCATCCCGTCGGGGCAGGGCGTGCTGATCCAGGAACTGCCGTTCACGATCGAACTGAAGAAATTCATCATCGACTTCTACCCGACCGGCATGCCGAAGCTGTTCGCCAGTGATGTGATCATCACCGACCACGACACCGGCAAGAGCTTCCCCGCGACCATCAAGGTCAACCAGCCGCTGATCCACAAGGGCATGGCGGTCTACCAGTCGAGCTTCGAGGATGGCGGCAGCCGCCTGAAGCTGGTCGGCTACCCGATGCTCGGGCCGGCCAGCCGGTCGTTCGCCGTTGAAGGCGAAGTCGGCCGCACCACGCCGCTGCTCGGCAGCGGCGGCAGCGAATACACGATCGAGTGGTCGGGCTTCCGCCCGTTCAACGTCGAGAACATGGCAGGCAATGGCCAGGACGTGCGTGCAGTCGACCAGAAGAAAACCCTGCATGAGCGCCTCGACAAGCAGCTCGGCTCGGCCGCCAATCCGGAGAAGAACAAGAACCTGAAGAACGTCGGCCCGAGCGTGCAGTACAAGCTGCGCGACAAGAATGGCCAGGCGCGCGAATTCAACAATTACATGCTGCCGGTGAATGTCGACGGCAACGAAGTCTTCCTTGCCGGCGTGCGTGAGACGCCGGCCGAAGGTTTCCGCTTCCTTCGCATCCCCGCCGATGCGAAGGGCTCGATGGAAGAGTGGATGCGCCTGCGCGCTGCGGTCAACGATCCGGCGCTGCGCGAGAAGGCCGCCGCCAGCTATGCCGCCAAGGTGCCGCTCGGCCCGGGCGCCAGTCCGCAGCTGCGCGAACAATTGAAGGCGTCGGCGCTGCGCGGCCTGACTGTGTTCGCCGGCAACGAGGAAGCCGCCGGTTACATCGCGATCGCGCGCTTTATCGGCAAGCTGCCCAAGGAGCAGCAGGAGCAGACCGCCGATATCTTCATGAAGATCCTGAACGGCACCATGTGGGAGCTGTGGCAGGCGGCGCGCGAAAAGGATGGCCTGCCGGCGATGTCCGTCAGCGAGCAGAGCGGCCGCTTCCTGAAGCTGGCGACTGATGCCGTGGCCGATGCCTTCCTGTACGGCGCGCCGGTGTTCCTGCAGCTGAAATCCTTCGACGAAGTGAAGGCCTCGGTCTTCCAGGTCACGCGTTCGCCGGGCAAGAATGTCGTCTATCTCGGTTGCCTGCTGCTGGTGCTGGGCGTGTTCGCGATGATCTACGTGCGCGAGCGCCGGCTGTGGATCTGGATCCGCCCGTCCGAAGGCGGCGCGCACGCGCTGATGGCGATGAGCACGCAGCGCCGCAGCCTCGATTTCGACAAGGAGTTCGAGCGGCTGAAAGCAAAACTCGCTGGCCGCTAAGCTCCCAACCTCCCTTCCGGGCGCCCGCCGGCAATGCCGCGGGCGCTGGACTATACTTCGCTTCGCGCAATGCATGACGCAAGGCGCACGGAGACACATCATGGAACTGACACAGAATTCCGCCTATGGCGAGGGCCGCGGCCTGCTGAAGGGCCGCAGCCTGTATGACTGGATTTTCGCCGCGCTGCTGCTGGCCGGCTCATTGTTCGCATTGAATCGCTACGGCGAGTTCATGGACATCTACGAAAAGGGCATCCTGCTTGCCGCCGCGCCCACCTTCATCGGCCTCGGCTGGTACTGGCGTTCGGCGCGCACCCTGATTCTGCTGATCGGCGCGTTGTCGCTGGCCGGCATCTACTTCTACGGGGGCAGCCTCGACGCTGCACAGAGCCGCTTCTTCCTGAAATACCTGCTGTCGAGCCAGTCCGCGATCCTGTGGATGAGCACGCTGTTCTTCCTGTCGACGCTGTTCCACTGGGGCGGCCTGCTTGCGCGCTCGTCTTTCGGCGGTGCGGTCGGCAGCAAGCTGTGCTGGGCGGCGGTGATGCTGGGCTTTACCGGCATGATGGTGCGCTGGTATGAATCCTATCTGCTCGGCGCCGACATCGGCCACATTCCGGTATCGAACTTGTATGAAGTGTTCGTGCTGTTCTGCCTGATCACCGCGCTGTTCCTGCTGTTCTATGAGCAGAAGTACGAAACGCGCGCGGTCAGTCCGTTCGTGATGCTGGTCATCTCGGCGGCGGTCGGCTTCCTGCTCTGGTACATGACCAGCCGCGACGCGCACGAGATCCAGCCGCTGGTGCCGGCGCTGCAAAGCTGGTGGATGAAGATCCATGTGCCGGCAAACTTCATCGGCTATGGCACCTTTGCACTGGCCGCGATGGTCGGCGTGGCCTACCTGCTGAAGGCCAAGGGCTACCTTGAAGACCGCCTGCCGTCGCTCGAAGTGCTGGACGACATCATGTACAAGGCGATCGCCGTCGGTTTTGCTTTCTTCACGATCGCGACCATCCTCGGCGCGCTGTGGGCTGCCGAGGCGTGGGGCGGCTACTGGTCGTGGGACCCGAAGGAAACCTGGGCACTGATCGTCTGGCTGAACTATGCGGCATGGCTGCACATGCGGTTGATGAAGGGGCTGCGCGGTCAGGTTGCCGCCTGGTGGGCCGTCGGTGGCCTGCTGGTCACGACCTTCGCCTTCCTCGGCGTGAACATGTTCTTGTCCGGGTTGCACTCTTACGGCGAACTCTGATCGAAAACAGGCTGCTGCGGCAGCCTGTTTGCTTTGCTGACGGAGAACATCATGCTGATCAAGTTTCCTCGATCCACCGACCCGGTGCCTTCCGAGATCACGCGACCCGAAGTTGCGGCCTCGCGCCGACAGTTCCTGCAGCAAGCTGCGGCCGGCACGCTCGCCGCAGCTGGCCTTGGCGAGCTCGCGCAAGCGGCTGACGGGCCGTCGCTGGCGCAGCTGGCCGCGCAACGCAATCCGAAATACAGTCCGGCCGACAAGCCGACCACCTACCGGGATGCGACCACCTACAACAATTTTTACGAGTTCGGCCTCGACAAGGGCGATCCTTCGCATTACGCCGGCACGCTGAAGCCACGGCCATGGACCGTGCGCATTGACGGCGAGGTGAAGAAGCCGCTGACGCTGGACCTCGATGCGCTGCTGAAGCTCGCGCCGCTGGAGGAGCGGCTTTACCGGCTGCGCTGCGTCGAGGGCTGGTCGATGGCGATCCCGTGGATCGGTTACCCGCTGGCTGATCTGATCCGCAAGGTCGAGCCGACCGGCAATGCGAAGTTCATCGAGTTCACCACGCTGGCCGACCGCGCGCAGATGCCGGGCCTCGGCAGCCGCGTGCTCGACTGGCCGTATGTCGAGGGCCTGCGCATCGACGAGGCGAACCATCCGCTGGCGCTGCTGGCCTTCGGCATGTACGGGCAAGTGCTGCCCAACCAGAATGGCGCGCCGGTGCGCATCGTGCTGCCGTGGAAATACGGTTTCAAGTCGGCCAAATCGATTGTGCGCATTCGTTTCACCGAGTCGCAGCCGAAGACTGCGTGGAATCAGGTCGCGCCACAGGAATACGGTTTCTACTCGAACGTCAATCCCGAGGTCGACCATCCGCGCTGGTCACAGGCGACCGAGCGCCGCATCGGCGAGGATGGTTTTTTCACGCGCAAGCGCAAGACGATGATGTTCAACGGCTATCCCGAGGTCGCGTCGCTGTACGCCGGCATGGACCTGAAGAAGTTCTTCTGAGCGATGGCGCCGACCGCTGCGCAGCTGTCGTGGATACGGCGCGTGCTGTTTCTGATTGCGCTGTTGCCGCTGGCGCGAGTGGTCTGGCTGGGCAGCGAAGGCCGGCTGGGCGCGAACCCGATCGAGACCATCACGCGGGCCAGCGGTGACTGGACGCTGTACTTCCTCTGCTTCACGCTGGCGATCACGCCGCTGCGCCGGCTGACCGGCCAGCAGTGGCTGCTGAAGCTGCGGCGCATGCTCGGACTGTTCTGTTTTTTCTATGCGAGCCTGCATTTCCTCTGCTTCCTCTGGTTCGACCATTTTTTCGATCTCGCCGAGATGTGGAAGGACGTGAAGAAGCGGCTATTCATTACGGTCGGCTTTAGCGCGTTCGTCCTGCTGATCCCGCTGGCGGCAACCAGCACCACGGCAATGCAGCGACGGCTCGGGCGCAACTGGGCGCGGCTGCATCGGCTGGTTTATCTGATCGCGCTGCTGGCGATCGTGCATTTCTGGTGGATGCGCGCGGGGAAGAACAATTTCGGCGAGCCGATCTTGTTCGGCGCCCTCGTTGCGATGTTGCTGGGGATGCGGCTGGTGTTTCGCTGGCAGGCGGCGCGCGCGGCGGCGCGCAGCCTGGCAGTGGAGTTGTCGGCCAAAGATCCCGGCTGACTTAGCCCGGAATCGATTCCAGCGCGAACAGATCGGCCGGATTTTCGCGCTGGCGGATCAGCGTGAACTGCTCGCCATCGACCAGTACTTCGGCCGCACGGCCGCGCGTGTTGTAGTTCGACGCCATCGTCATGCCGTAGGCGCCGGCCGACATGATCGCCAGCAGGTCGCCCTGCTCCAGCGACAGCGTCCGGCCGCGTGCGAGCCAATCGCCCGATTCGCAGACCGGGCCGACCACGTCATATTCCTTCGCACCGTCAGCGCGGCGATTCAGCGGCTGCACACCATGCCAGGCTTCATACATGGCCGGGCGCATCAGGTCGTTCATCGCGGCGTCAACCACCGCAAAATTCTTCGTCGCACCATGCTTCAGGTACTGCACTTCGGTCAGCAGCACGCCGGCGTTGCCGACGATCGAGCGCCCCGGCTCGAACATCACGCTGATCTGCTTGCCGCCGTACTTGTCCTTGCGCCAGCGGTCGATGCGGGCAAACAGCCGCCCGAGATAGTCCGCGACCGCGACCGGCTTTTCATCGTCATAGGTGATGCCGATGCCGCCGCCGATGTCGAGGTGGTGCAGTTCGATGCCTTCCGCATGCAGCCGGTCGGCCAGTTCGATCACCTTGTCCAGCGCTTCGAGCAGCGGCGCGTCATCAAGCAGCTGCGAGCCGATGTGGCAGTCGATGCCGGTGACTTCGATATGCGGCAGCGACGCCGCCACGCGGTAGGTCGGCAGCGCATCCTCGTACGCGATGCCGAACTTGTTTTCCTTCAGGCCGGTCGAGATGTACGGATGCGTCTTCGGGTCGACGTCCGGGTTCACGCGCAGCGACACGCGCGCGCGCTTGCCGAGGCTGGCTGCCACCTCGTTGAGCCGGTGCAGTTCGGGGATGGACTCGACGTTGAAGCAGAGGATGTCATGCGCCAGCGCCAGTTTCATCTCGTCGCGCGACTTGCCCACGCCGGAGAAGATCACCTTGCGCGGATCGCCGCCGGCGGCGATCACGCGCAGCAGCTCGCCGCCGGACACGATGTCGAAGCCGGAGCCGAGCTTGCCGAGCAGGTTCAGCACCGCGAGGTTGGAGTTCGATTTCACCGAGTAGCACACCAGCGCGCCCTGTTCGCCGCGGCCATGGGCGCGGCAGGCATTCGCATAGGCGAGGAAGTTCTCGGTCAGGGCGGCACGCGAGTACACATAGGTGGGCGTGCCAAAAGTCTGGGCGATCGTGGCGAGCGGCACACCTTCGGCGTGCAGCGCGTCGCCGCGGTTTTCAAAATGCGACATGGTCAGGGCTGGCGGGATGGTCGTTGCTTGGCGGGTTGCGCGTCGAATTCGGCGTCCGGGTCAGCCTTCGGCTGGACCTGGTCGGGCAAGTGCAGTGGACCGGTCTGACCGCAGGCGCTCAGGCCGATCGAGGCGATCGTCGCTAGAATGGCGAAAAAGGTGCGCATGGAGAGTGTGGTTTTGCGGGCTGGACCGCGCCACGCCATGCATGACGCGCGCGTTGAAAATTTCTTCTGGAGTGTAGCATGACCGAAACCGAATTCCTGGCCATTGCCGAGAGCGTGCTCGACGCCATCGAGAACGCGTTCGAGCGCGCCGGCGAGGAGGCCGATGTCGATGTCGAGTGCAGCCGCAGCGGCAATGTGCTCGAGATCGAGTTCGTCGACAACGGCAGCAAGATCATCGTCAATACGCAGGCGCCGATGCGGGAAATCTGGGTCGCCGCGCGCGCCGGCGGCTTCCACTACCGGCTCAACGACGGCCGCTGGCTCGATACCCGCGACGGCTCGGAGCTGTACTCATCGCTGTCGCGGCTGGCCGGCCTGCAGGCCGGCACCGCGCTGGACATCTCGGCCTGATCAGAAGATCTCGCCCTTCGTCGCCTCCTTCTCGGTCGGCGGTTTTTCCTCTTCCTGCGCACCGCCGTTGCCCAGCGAGCCGACGCCGCCGGCATCGACATACTCGGAATAGATCAGGTCGCCGTTCAGCGTCGTGATGCCCGCCGGCACCTCGCGCTGGGTGACCGGCAGCTTTGGCAGCGCCTTCTGCATGTAGCCGATCCAGATCGGCAGCGCGAGGCCGCCGCCGGTCTCGCGGTTGCCGAGGTTCTTCGGCTTGTCGAAGCCGATCCATGCGACCGCCGCCAGTCTCGGATGGTAACCGGCGAACCACGCGTCGATCGAGTCGTTGGTGGTGCCGGTTTTTCCGGCAATGTCGGTCCGGTTCAGCGACTGTGCGCGCGCTGCCGTGCCGTAGCGAACCACGTCCTTGAGCATGCTGTCGACGATGTAGGCATTGCGGGCATCGATCACGCGCAGCGCCTCGTCGCCGGCCTTGTCCGGCGTGACCTGGAACAGGGTCTTGCCGTTGTTGTCGGTGATCTTCGCGATCAGGTGCGGGTTCACCTTGTAGCCGCCATTGGCGAACACGGCATAGGCACCGGCCAGCTGCAGCGGCGTCACCGAGCCGGCGCCCAGGGCCAGCGTCAGGTAGGGCGGATTCTTTTCGGCCTCGAAGCCGAAGCGGGTCACGAATTCCTGCGCATACTGCGGACCGATCTTGTCGAGGATGCGGATCGACACCATGTTCTTCGACTTGGCCAGGCCGCGCCGCATCGACATCGGGCCCTCGTATTTGCCGTCGTAGTTCTTCGGCTCCCAGGCCTGGCTGCCGGTCTGCGACGCGTCGTAGGTCAGCGGCGCATCATTGACGATCGTGCCTGGCGACAGACCTTTTTCCAGTGACGCCGAATAAATGAACGGCTTGAACGACGAGCCCGGCTGGCGCCATGCCTGCGTCGCATGGTTGAACTTGTTGCGGTTGAAGTCGAAGCCGCCGACCAGCGCCTTGACCGCGCCGTCATCCGCTCCGACGGCAACGAAGGCCGATTCGACCTCAGGCAGCTGGATCACCTGCCAGTTGCTGCCGTCCTGCATCACCCGGATGATCGCGCCGCGGCGGATGCGGCGGTTGGCCGGCACCTTGTCCGTCAGCGCGCTGGCCGCCGTGCCGAGCGCGGCGTCGGCGATCGTCACCTCCTCGCCGGTCGACAGCACCGCGCGCAGCGACTTCGGTGCGGTCGACAGCACGACCGCAGCAACCATGCCGTCGCTGTCCGGATGCTCGGCCAGCTCCGACTCGATCGCTGCTTCCGCATCGGTGCGATCGGACGGGATGTCCATGTAGCCTTCCGGGCCGCGGTAGGGCTGGCGCTTCTCGTAGTCGAGCACGCCGCGGCGCAGCGCGAGGTAGGCGGCGTCCTGGTCGGCCTTGGTGATGGTGGTGAAAACGTTCAGGCCGCGCGTGTAGGTGTCTTCCTTGAACTGCTCGTAGACCATCTGGCGCGCCATCTCGGACACATACTCGGCGTGTACGCCGAAGTCATTGCTGTCCATCTTGATCTTCAGCTTTTCATTGCGTGCCTGGTCGTACTGCGCGCGCGTGATGTAGCCGAGCTCGTGCATGCGCTGCAGGATGTACTGCTGGCGCGCCTTTGCGCGCTTCGGATTGACGACCGGGTTGTTCGCCGACGGCGCCTTCGGCAAGCCGGCGAGCATGGCCGCCTCGGCCGTGGTGATCTCCGACAGGCGCTTGCCGAAATAAATCTGCGCGGCCGACGCGAAGCCATATGCGCGCTGGCCAAGGTAGATCTGGTTCATGTACAGCTCGAGGATCTGGTCCTTGGTCAGCGTCTTCTCGATCTTCCATGCCAGCAGGATTTCATACAGCTTGCGCTTGATGGTCTGCTCGCTGGACAGGAAGAAGTTGCGCGCGACCTGCTGCGTGATCGTCGATGCGCCCTGGCGGCTGCCGCCGATCGCATTGTGAATGGCCGCGCGCAGGATGCCCCAATAGTCGACGCCGTGGTGCTGATAGAAGCGATCGTCTTCGATCGCCAGCACCGCCTGCTTCATCACGGTCGGGATGTCCTTGTAGCGCACCAGGCTGCGGCGCTCTTCGCCGAATTCACCGATCAGCACGTTATCGGCCGAGAAAACGCGCAGCGGCATCTTCGGTTGGTAGGTGGCCAGCGAATCGATGTCCGGCAGGTTCGGATAAGCCATCATCAGCATGAAGCTCAACAGCAGGAATCCGATAACCGCCAGTCCGGACAAGACGCCGAATACGCTCAGCGCAACTTTGACGGGAGCGGGGAGTTTGCCGCCGCGCGAGGGTTCATCGGCGCGATCGGCGGAGTTGTGGTTGTTCATTCAGCAGGAGGGAGGGACGAGCCCATTGATTGATGGCGGTCATTATAGCGGCAGCCCCGGAACGGCTTCGCGTCCCCGGAAATGATGGCAAACGGTCAAGCCGGCAGCCGGTTTCCGAACGCTATCGGCATACGCGTCGGCATTTGACAACGCGCCGCCACGGCGGCTTTGCATCGTCGAAACGCGCTTGCTAGCATCCGCCGCAAGTTTCGAAATTGATAACGCGAGGCGTGCGGATGTTTTCTTTGCGGCAGTGGTGGCGGCAAGCTCAGCGGCCGATGCTCGGGGTCGATCTCGGTGCGGACGCAGTCCGCGTCGTCGCCCTCGGGGCGAGCGTGCCGCGGCGCTCACTGCGCATAGCGCACTTTGCGCAGCAGGCGCTGCCGCGCGGCGCGATGCGCGACGGCGCCATCGTGATGCCCGATGAGGTCGCGGCCGCGCTGCGCGAGGCGATCCGGGCCAGCGGCAGCCGCCTGCGCGATGCGGCGCTGGCGCTGCCTGCCGGCGCAGCAATCAGGAAAACCCTGTCGCTGCCGGCGCTGCTGCACGAGGACGAAATGGAAATGCAGGTCGAGGCGGAAGCCGGCGAGACCCTGCCTTTCCCGCGCGACGAGATCGGCCTGGATTTCACCATCGGCGGCCCGACGGCCGGCCAGCCAGACTGCGTCGATGTCGTGCTGGTCGCGGCCCGGCGCGAGCGCATCGACGAGCGGGTCGCGCTGGCGCGCGCGGCGGGTCTGCGACCGCTGGTTATCGACATCGAGTCGCAGGCACTGGCGTCCGCGATCGCGCTGCTCGATGCCGCACATGATGGCGGGCCCGCGCCGGTACTGGCCGCACTGCGGCTGGAGCCGGAGCGCGGGCTCTGCCTGTTCATGGCCGACGGCGTGCTGTCCTATGAGCGCGAACTCGTGTTGCCGACGCCGGCCGGCGATACCGCTGCTGTCGAGCGCGCCTGCCAGGAATTCGATCGCGCCTTGCAGTTGTTCCAGACGGCTACCACGCATGCGGTGCTCCATCGCATCTACCTGCTCGGCACCGTGCCCGAGGGGCTGGCTCCGGCACTGCAGCGCCGTACCGGCGCGCCGGTGGTGCGGCCCGGACTGTCGCGGCATTCCGCGGGTGCTGCGGCCGCCGAAGTGCCGACCTCATGCCTGCTGGCGTGCGGCCTTGCGTTGAGGGGCGCCGAACGATGACGGGCTTCAACCTGCTGCCATGGCGGGACATGCGCCGTCGCGAGCGTCGCCGCCAGTTCAGGAGCCTGACCGGCCTCGCCGGCGCGCTCGGGCTGGCTGTGGTGCTGGCCGTGTTTGTCCTCAACCAGCGCCGGATTGCGCAGATGGACGATCGCCATCAGCTGCTGGCCGCGCAGATCGCCTTGCTGGATGCGCGCATAGGCGAAGTCCGGATGTTGCGCGAGAAGATAGCGACACTGCTCGCCCGGCGCGACGCGGTACGCGGACTCCAGCGGGCGCGTGCACTGCCGGTGCGCTTTCTTGACGAGCTGGCCGGCCGGATTCCGCAGGGTGTCATGCTGAAATCAGTGCAGCAGGCCGAGCGGGTCACGCTGGCGGGTTTTGCGCAGTCCGGCGCGCGCGTGTCGGAGTTGCTGCATGCGCTGGCCGGCGGTGTGTCAGTCACCCGCCCCGAGCTGGTCGAAATCAAATCGGCGACGCTGGGGCAGGGGCGCGACGCCCGGCGGGTGTTCGAATTCACGATTGCCATGGATGCGCCCGGTTTCGCGCAGCAAGCCCGGTGAGCGCGGCCGCTTCCGGCCGGTTTGCGCGATGGCGAGCGCAATTTCATGGTCTCGCCGGCCGCCCTCCGGCGCTGTGGCCGCCGCTGCCGCGCGCGCTGTGCGCGGCCAGCGTCTGGCTGCTGGTCACCGCGGCCGGCGGCTGGTTCGCGTGGCAACCGCAGCACGAGGCGCTGGAGGACGGGCGCCAGAAGGAGGCGCAGCTGCGCGCGAGCTTCGAGCAGAAGGTCGCGCAGGCGCAGCATCTGGACAGCCTTCGCGGGCAGAAAGCCGCTGTCGAGGCCGAAGTCACGCGGCTCGAAAAGCAGTTGCCGGCACAGTCGGAAATGGAAGCGCTGCTGTCCGGGATCAGCCGTGCCGGCGTCGCGCGCGGATTGCAGTTCGAGCTCTTCAGGCCGGCGCCGCTGCGCTTCGGCGAGCATTATGCCGAGCTGCCGATCGAGATGCGGCTCAGCGGCGGGTTCCATGCGCTGGCCGGATTCGTCAGCGACGTTGCCAACATGCCGCGCATCGTCACTTTAGACGGCGTGTCGCTCGCCCAGCAACGCGAGGCCGGATTGTCGTTCGCTTGCGTTGCGCATGCGTTCCGCTATCTCGACCCGGCCGAAGCGGCGCTGCGAAAGCAGCAGGCAGCAGAGCGCCGCAAACAGGGGAAGAAATGACACGCGCCGCGCCGTGGCTTGTTGCCTGCGTGTGCCTGACCGCCTGCGATGCGCACGATGACCTGCGCGGCTGGATGGACAGCGTACGCCAGCGCCACCATCCCGCGCCGGCCGCATTGCCGGCGGCGCCCGTACCGGCCGTGATGCGCTACGAGCCCGGGGCGCGCCCTGATCCGTTTGCGGCGGCCATGCTGGAGGCCGCTGACGACAATGCGGCAGGCCCCGGGCTGAAGCCCGACCTGCGCCGCGAGCGCGAGCCGCTGGAATCCTTTGCACTGGCCAACCTGCGGCTGGTCGGCAGCCTGCGTGCCGGCCGCGATGCGATCGCGCTGGTGGAAGCCGACCAGCGCGTCCATCCGGTGCGCGTCGGCGCGCACCTCGGGCAGGATTTCGGCAAGGTGGTGGCCATCGGCGAGCGCACTGTCGATATCGATGAACTCGTTGCCGACAGCGGCGGGCGCTGGATCCGGCGCCGTGCCCGCCTCGTGCTACAGGAGACGCGGTGATGAACATTTTTTCCCGCTGGCGCGCGGCCTTGCTGCTCGGCCTGTCGCTGGCGGCGCACAGCGCGCACGCCGAGCCGAATGCCGTGCGCGCGATCGACGCGATCCGCGACGGCACGCATCAGGTGCTGCGTGTGCAGCTGCGCCGGCCGCTGGCCGCCGCGCCTGATGGTTTTGCGACCGTCTCCCCGCCGCGCATCGTGCTGGACCTGCCCGACACCGTGAATGCGACCGGCCAGCCGCGCCGCGTGCTGGGTGCGGGCGCGCTGCGGCATGTCGACATCGTGCAGGCGGGCACCCGGACGCGACTGGTGCTGAACCTGCAGCAGAGCATGGGCTACAGCACCCGCCTGCGTGACGCCGAACTGCACATCGTGCTGAACGAGCCATCGTCCGGCGCTTCTGCCGCCGAACGCGCGGCGGACACGGCGCTTGAACGGAATGCGATTGTCGACATCGATTTCCGGCGCGGCGAGTCCGCTGCCGGACGGGTCATCATCGACCTGTCGAGCGAGCCGGCGGCGATCGACGTCCGCCGGCAAGGACAGACCGTGGTCGTGGACTTCATGAAGACCCGTCTGCCGGAAGTGTTGCGTCGCCGGCTCGATGTCCGCGATTTCGGCACGCCGGTACAGGCCGTCACGGCAGAATCCAGCGGTGACATGGCGAGGCTGACCATCGAGCCGGGCGGGCAGTGGGACCACGTCGCATGGCAGACCGACCGCCGGCTGGTGGTCGAGGTGCGGCCACTGAAGCCTGACGATCGCGGCGCGCGCGGTTACCACGGCGACCGGCTGTCGCTGAATTTCCAGAACATCGAGGTGCGCGCGTTGCTGCAGGTGATCGCCGACTTCACCGGACTGAACGTGGTGGCCAGCGACAGCGTTGGCGGCAACCTGACGCTGCGTTTGAAGGACGTGCCCTGGGACCAGGCACTGGATATCGTGATGCAGGCACGCGGCCTCGACATGCGCCGCAATGGCAATGTGCTGTGGATCGCACCGAAAGACGAGCTGCTGACCAAGGAGCGGCTTGAGCTGGAGCAGCGCGCGCAGATCTCCGAACTCGAGCCGCTGGTCACCGAGACCTTCCAGCTGAATTACCAGAAGGCCGATTCGTTCCAGAAGGTTTTCGGGCTGGACGGCCAGCCGGGACGCGGCAGCATCCTGTCGCGGCGCGGCAGTGCATCGGCCGAGCCGCGCAGCAACAAGCTGTTCGTCACCGATACGCCCGCACGGCTGGCCGAAGTGCGCCGGCTGATCCAGCTGACCGACGTGCCGCAGCGGCAGGTGATGATCGAGGCCCGCATCGTCGAGGCCGATGACAATTTCAACAAGAACCTCGGCGTGCGGCTGGGCTATCTTGACCGCAACTTCGTCGCCGGACGCACGCCCGGCACCCGGCTGGGCGGAGACACCCGCGTCGGGCTGACCGGCAGTTACCTCGGTGTCGGCGAGCAGACCGGGCAGGCCACGGTGACCGCCGGCAGCTACATGCCGAATACCCAGTTCCTTGACCTGCCGGCCGGGAAGATCGGTACGGCGCAAGCGGCCAGCATCGGCATTTCGCTGTTTTCGCCCGGGGCAAACCGCTTCCTGAACCTCGAACTGTCGGCCTTGCAGGCCGATGGCAAGGGAAAAATCGTCTCCAGCCCGCGGGTCGTCACCGCCGACCAGCAGCCGGCCGTGATCGAGCAGGGCGAGGAGATCCCGTTCCAGCAGGCTACCAGCAGCGGTGCGACGTCGGTCCAGTTCAAGAAGGCGAACCTGAAGCTGGAGGTCACGCCGCAGATCACGCCGGACGGCAACATCATCCTGACCGTCGACGTGGCGAAGGATTCACGCGGGATTGCCGTGGGCACCAGTTATGCGATCGACACCAAACATGTGAAGACGAATGTGCAGGTCGAGAATGGCGGCACGGTCGTACTGGGCGGCATCTTCATGCAGGAGGAGCGCAGCAACGTGACCAAGGTGCCTTTTTTCGGCGATCTGCCGCTGCTCGGCGTGCTGTTTCGTCAGACCGCGCAGATGCGCAGCCAGCGCGAGCTGCTGATCTTCATTACGCCGCGCATCGTTGCCGATCTCGCAGCGGGCCGTTCGCCGCCGTCGCCCTGAGGTGGCGGCAGGGACGGATGGGATAAACTGTCGCCTTTCCGGGGAAAAATCCCCTGCAACGGCAACGATGTCCATACCGAATTCCAACATCTTCCTGGTCGGCCTGATGGGCTCCGGCAAGACCACGATAGGTCGAGCGCTCGCGAAGAAACTGAACCTGCGCTTCGTCGATGCGGATCAGGAAATTGAGGCGCGCACCGGCGCGTCGATTCCGTTGATCTTCGAGATCGAAGGCGAAGCCAGCTTCCGCCAGCGTGAAGCCGACGTGATCCGCGACCTGACCGCGCAGCCTGGCATCGTGCTGGCGACCGGCGGCGGGGCGGTGCTGAACGAGCAGAGCCGGCGTTACCTGCATGAGCGCGGCATCGTGATCTACCTGCGCGCATCGGTGCACAGCATCCTGCAGCGCACCAGCCACGACCGCAACCGGCCGCTGCTGCAGACCGCCGACCCGAAAGCAAAGATCGAGGAGCTGTCGCGCCAGCGCGCGCCGCTGTATCAGGAAATTGCGCACATCACCATCGAGACCGGGCGCCCGAACGTGCAGTCGGTGCTCAATAACATCCTCGCGCAACTCGAACAGTTCAACCAGGCGGCCGCCGCGGCCGACCCCACCCCTTCCGAATGAGCATCCGCATGAACCCGACTTCGTCCGTGTTCGCCAGCCTCGCCGTCGAGCTTGGCGAGCGCAGCTACCCGATCGTGATTGGCCGCCACCTGCTGGAGAATGAAGAATTCGCCCGCCATGTGCCGGGCAAGCGCGTCGCGATCGTCACCAATACCGTGGTCGCGCCGCTCTACCTCGACCGGCTGACGGCGATGCTGCAGTCTGCCGGCAAGCAGTGCATTGCGATCGTGCTGCCGGACGGCGAAGAAGAGAAGAACGCCGACAACCTGATGCAGATCTTCACCTCGCTGCTCGAGCACAAGTGCGACCGCAAGACCACGCTGGTGGCGCTGGGCGGCGGCGTGATCGGCGACATGACCGGGTTTGCCGCAGCGACCTACATGCGCGGCGTGCCTTTCGTGCAGGTGCCGACGACACTGCTGGCGCAAGTCGATTCATCGGTCGGCGGCAAGACGGCGATCAACCATCCGCTTGGCAAGAACATGATCGGCGCGTTTTACCAGCCGCAGTCGGTGCTGGCCGACACCGCGACGCTGGCGACGCTGCCGGACCGCGAACTGTCCGCCGGCCTGGCGGAAGTGATCAAGCATGGCGCGATCATCGATGCCGACTTTTTCAGCTGGCAGGAAGCGAACATGGACAAGCTGGTCGCGCGCGACGATGCGGCGCTCGCCCATGCAATCCGCCGTTCCTGCGAGATCAAGGCCGACGTCGTGCGACAGGATGAGCGCGAAGGCGGGCTGCGCGCGATCCTGAATTTCGGCCATACCTTCGGCCATGCGATCGAGGCCGGCATGGGCTATGGCGAGTGGCTGCACGGCGAGGCCGTCGGCTGCGGCATGGTGATGGCGGCCGACCTGTCTGTGCGCCTCGGCTATCTGGCGCCGGCTGACCGCGATCGTATCGTCGCGCTGGTGAAGGCGGCGAAGCTGCCGACGGTGGCGCCGGATCTTGGCGAGGACCGCTGGCTGGAGCTGATGGAAGTCGACAAAAAGAACGAGGGCGGGCAGATCAAGTTCATCCTGCTCAAGCCGCTGGGCACCGCGACCATCACCGGCGTGCCGTCCGAATTGTTGAAGGCCACTTTGGCCGCTTGCACGAAGGCGTGACATGAGCGACCTGATCGAAGCCCGTCTCGCCCCGTATGCAGCGCGTTCCGGCACTTCGATCGGCCGCTCCTTTGCCGAGCCGGCGCCGGATACGCGTGGCGAATTCCAGCGCGACCGCGACCGCATCATCCATTCGACCGCTTTCCGCCGGCTCGAGTACAAGACGCAGGTTTTCGTCAACCACGAAGGCGACCTGTTCCGCACCCGCCTGACGCACAGCATCGAGGTCGCGCAGATCGCGCGTTCGCTGGCGCGCAGCCTGCAGCTCAATGAAGACCTGGTCGAGGCGATCTCGCTGGCCCACGACCTCGGCCACACGCCGTTCGGCCACGCCGGGCAGGATGCGCTGAATGCCTGCATGAAGGATTACGGCGGCTTCGAGCACAACCTGCAGAGCCTGCGCGTGGTGGATGCGCTGGAACAGCGCTACGGCGCGTTCGACGGACTGAACCTGATGTTCGAGACGCGCGAGGGAATACTCAAGCACTGCTCGCTGCCGAACGCACAGCAGCTCGGTGAGGTCGGCCGCCGTTTCATCGCGAAAAAGCAGCCGAGCCTCGAGGCGCAGCTGGCGAATCTGGCCGACGAGATCGCCTACAACAACCATGATATCGACGATGGCCTGCGCTCCGGCTTGCTGACGGTCGACCAGTTGCAGGAAGTGCGGCTGTACGCGCGTTACAGCGCGGAAGTCCAGCAGCAGTTCCCCGGCATTGCCGGCCGGCGTGCGATCAATGAGACCGTGCGGCGGATGATCAATGCGCTGGTCGTCGACCTGATCGTGACGTCGCGCGCGAACATCGTGGCTTCCGGCGTGCAGTCGATCGATGATGTCCGCAACGCGCCACCGCTGATCAGTTTTTCAGAAGCGATGCGCGCCGACGCGCAGGAGCTGAAGCGTTTCCTGCGCAAGAACCTGTATCAGCACTATCAGGTGAACCGGATGACCAGCAAGGCGCGGCGCATTGTCACCGACCTGTTCGGCATCTTCCTCAGCGGGCCGCAGTTGCTGCCGCCGGATTATCAGGTCGCGGATGGCGACGTGCTCGAGCAGGCACGCAAGGTCGCCGACTACATTGCCGGGATGACCGACCGCTACGCCATGCGGGAATACCGACGCTTGTTCGCCGTCGACGAGATCTGACCGCAAGGCGCCGGAGGCCGGCGCCTTGCGGTCGTTTACCCGAGGGGCGCTGCGTTCAGGCCAGGTCCCTCAGCGGATGTGCATACGCAGGCCATGCGCTGTCGAAGAACCGGTCGACCATCGCTGGCGCTACTTCCGCCAGCGTCGGCGGATTCCACTTCGGCGAATGATCCTTGTCGATTGCCAGCGCGCGCACCCCCTCGATCACCTCGCCATTCTCGAAGCAGCGACGCACCATGGTGCGCTCCATCCGCAGGCAGTCGCCGATGTCGAGCGCTGCCGCGCGGCGGATCTGCGACAGCGTCACGCACATCATCAGCGGTGAACGCTTGCGCATCGTTGCCAGTGTCGCCTGCGCGAATTCGCTGTCGTCCGCGGCCAGCGAATCCATGATCTCCGCGACGGTATCGAAGGCGAAATGGCGGTCGATCGCAGCACGGTGCTGCGCCAGCTTGCCTGGCAACGCCTGTGCCTGCGGGACGAAACGAGACGCGAACGACTGTATCGCCTCGCGCACGTCAGCTGCGCCGACGATCGCTTCCTGCAGCGCCGCCAGCTCGCTGCCGGGCACGAACACATCGGCCAGATCCGCATGGATCGCGTCGGCCGCGCCGATCACGTCGCCGGTCACGCCGAGATAGGCGCCGAGTTGTCCCGGCGTGCGCGACAGGAACCAGCCGCCGCCGACATCGGGAAACAGGCCGATCCCGGTTTCCGGCATCGCCATCTTCGTGCGCTCAGTGACGACGCGCACGCGTGCCTGCGGGCCGGCCTGCGCAATGCCCATGCCGCCACCCATCACCACGCCGTCCATCAGCGCGATGTAGGGTTTCGGATAGGTGTGTACAAGGTGGTTCAGCGCATATTCTTCGCTGAAGAAATCTTCAATCAGCGCCGCGCCGCCGGTCGCGCTGGCGCTGCCTTTCTGGTGGAAAAAGCGGATATCGCCGCCGGCGCAGTAGGCGCGTTCGCTGCTGGCCTTCACCAGCACGGCGCGCACGGCGGCGTCATTGCGCCACGCGAGCAGCGCGGAGGTCATCGCGCGCACCATCTCCAGCGTCAGCGAATTCAGTGCGGAAGGCCGGTCGAGCGTGATGATGCCGGTGGTGCCGCGGATCTCGGTTTTGATGTGGTCAGTCATGCGCGTCGTTGTCGGTTTGATCGAAAGCGCACAGTGTAGCGAGATTCGGTTGGCGCTCGTTTGCGAGCAGGGAAGGCGGGTTTTGGCGGCAGAAAACGCCGCGGTCGTCGTCCGGGCGGCGATGCGCCGGCGCCGCAAAAACGACAAGGGCGCTTGCGCGCCCTTGTGTCGAGTGAACCGGGGAGGGGATCAGGCAGCTTCAGCGCCGTCGTAGCCGCGCAGACCCACGTGCTGGTGGTCCTGGATCCTGTCCTTGTGCTTCAGCACTTGCCGGTCGAGTTTGTCCATCAGCAGGTCGATGGCCGCATACATGTCTTGCGCCTCGCTTTCGACATGCAGGTCCTTGCCGCGCATGTGCAGGTTGATTTCCGCACGCTGCCGCTTTTCCTTCTCGGTGTTGGCATCCACGGCGAGGATGACGTTGACATCAATGACGTTGTCGAAATGGCGCTTGATGCGCTCCAGCTTCGTTTCCACATACTCCCGGAGGGCGGGAGTCAATTCCAGATGATGACCGCTGATCTTCAGGTTCATAAACAGCACTCCTTGCATTGCGTCGCTGGAGGATCCGGCGGCACCGCCGGCAAGCAGGCCGGGCGGAACACAGCAACCGTTGAAAACTCTGGAAATGATTCGATCAGAGGGACTTGCGAAGGTTGACCGCGGGAATCTTCAGTGCTTCGCGGTATTTGGCGACGGTGCGCCGCGCGACAACCATTCCCTGTTCAGCCAGCATGTCCGTGATCTTGCTATCGGAAAATGGATTCTTCGGGTCCTCAGCTCCTATCAGTTGTTTGATCAACGCACGTATTGCTGTAGAGGAAGCTTCACCGCCCGCTTCAGTTGCCACATGGCTGCCGAAGAAAAATTTCAGTTCAAACATGCCATGAGGCGTCAGCATGTACTTTTGCGTTGTTACACGAGAAATAGTGCTCTCGTGCAGTCCCAGTGTATCAGCAATTTCACGCAGGACAAGAGGGCGCATCGCGACCTCGCCGTGCGAGAAAAAATTGCGCTGCCGATCGACAATCGCCTGTGCCACGCGAAGGATCGTATCGAAGCGCTGACGCATGTTCTTGATCAGCCATTTTGCTTCCTGCAATTGGGAAGACAGTGAACCGTCGCCTTTGTTCTGCTTCAGGATGTTTGCGTACATTGCATTCACGCGCAGCTTCGGCATCACGTCGCGGTTGAGCGTCACCTGCCAGCCATTCTTCGAGCGCTTGACGATCACATCCGGCACCACATAGTCCGACGCATCACCGGCAAAAGCGGCACCCGGATGCGGGTTGCAGCGGCGGATCACGGCCTGTGCTTCGCGCAGGTCTTCGTCGTCGCAATCGAGCGCCTTTTTCAGCTTGTTGAACTCCCGCTGTGCAAATAGTTCAAGATAGTTTTCCACCAGCGTCAGCGCCATGCGACGGGTGACCAGCGGCACATGCTCCATCCGGCGAATCTGGATGGACAGGCATTCGGAGGCGTTGCGCGCGCCGACGCCGGCGGGATCGAAGCTCTGCAGCAGCTTCAGCGCGACGTTCAGTTCGTCCAGCTCGATGTCCAGCTCTTCGGGCAGCCGCGCAAGGATGTCTTCCAGCGATTCTTCCAGGTAGCCGTTGTCGTCGAGTGCGTCGATCAGCAGCTCGACCAGCGCACGGTCGCGTCGCTGGCTGGTCGTCACCGCGAGCTGTTCCTGCAGGTGCTCGCGCAGCGTCGACTCATGCGCTTCCAGCTGCGGCCGCGCATTGTCGTCCTCGGGCGCCTTGGCGGCACGCGCGACATCGTCGAAGCTCCAGTCGGCATCCCCGCCGCCACCCTCGTCGCCGCCGCCCTCGTTGCCGCCGGCGCCGGTGCCCTCGAACTCGCCGCCGGCCTCGCCCTGCGATTCGGAGGACGGGGCGGGCGCCGTCGGCACGGGGCTGATTGCGCCGTCGCCGAGCAGGCGTACCGAATGGTCGAGCGGATCGTCGAGACGTTCAAGCAGAGGATTCTCGATCAGCATCTGTTCGAGTTCCTGATGCAGCTCCAGCGTCGACAGCTGCAGCAGGCGGATCGACTGCTGCAATTGCGGCGTCAGCGCGAGATGCTGGGAGACGCGGAGCTGTAAGGTCTGCTTCATGGGCGTCGCTTACATGCGGAAGTGTTCGCCGAGATAGACCCGGCGAACCGATTCGTTGCCGATGATTTCATCCGGGCTGCCGGAGGCCAGCACCGTGCCCTGGTTGATGATGTATGCGCGGTCGCAGATGCCAAGGGTCTCGCGCACGTTGTGGTCCGTGATCAGCACGCCGATGCCGCGATCCTTCAGGAAGCGGACAATGCGCTGGATCTCGATCACTGCGATCGGGTCGACGCCGGCAAACGGCTCGTCGAGCAGGATGAAGCGCGGGCCGGTCGCCAGCGCGCGCGCGATTTCCACGCGACGGCGCTCGCCGCCGGACAGCGCGAGCGACGGGCTGTCACGCAGCTTTTCGATCTGCAGCTCGGCGAGCAACAGGTCGAGCCGGCGCTCGATCTCGTCGCGGGCCAGCGGCTTGCCGTTGGCCTTCTGCAGTTCGAGCACCGCGCGGATATTGTCCTCGACTGACAGCTTGCGGAAGACCGACGCTTCCTGCGGCAGGTAGGACAGGCCGCGCTCGGCGCGCCGGTGAATCGGCAGCTCGGACAGGCGCTCGCCGTCGAGCTCGATCTCGCCGCCCTCGGAAGGCACCAGCCCGACAATCATGTAGAACGACGTGGTCTTGCCGGCGCCGTTCGGTCCGAGCAGGCCGACCACCTCGCCGCTGGCGACGTCGAGCGACACGTCATGCACCACCCGCCGTGCGCCATAGCTTTTCTGCAGGTGGCGCACCTGCAGCGTGCTGGTCGGCTTACTTGTCATTGCCCGGTTTTTCCTGGACGCGCGGCTGGATGATTGCGCGGATGCGGCCGCCGGTCGCCTTGCCGTCGTCGGCATTTTGCGAACCGGACACCGTGTAGAACTCCGTACGGCTGTCATACGAGATGAATTCGCCCTCGACCTCGTCAGTCACCCGCGGGCCGTCGAGCATTTTCACTTTCGCGTGCTTGTACAGTTTGGCCACTTCGGTCTTGGTGTCGTACTCGATGCGGTCGGCTGCGTAGCCCTCGATCCACAGGTCCTTGCCGCCGTCGCGCTTCTGCCGGAACCGGGTCACGCCGCCGGCAACCGCATACATGGTCGCGTACTGGTAGCCCGCGGCATCCTGTTTGATCAACAGCTTCTCCGCATGCATCACCAGCGTGCCGCGGGTCAGCACCACGTTGCCGACGAAGGTATTGATCTGCTTGGCCTCGTCGTAAAACATCTGGTTGGCCTCGACATTGGTGGGTTTGTCGCGGTCGGCCTTTTCGGCGTGTGCGTTACCGGCAGCGAGCCAGCCCAGCGATGCCAGCGCCAGCGCAAGGAAGGTCGATCGGGCAGTATTGTTCATCTTGTCTCCGGCCTCGTTATGGTTTCAGGTAGGTCGCTTGGACCCGGCTTTGCAGCGTCAGCTGCCGTTTCACATCATCGGCGAACATGCCGACGCCTTCCAGCGTGGAGTTGCCGAGACGGGCGTGCACGGCGCGATCGGTCTTCACGATGCCCTGGTCCGGCAGCACCACCATGTAGTCCGACTCGGCGGTCAGCGACTCGCTGCCATGTGCCTGCGGACGGTTAAGGCGGACGTTGTCGATCAGGTGGAATTCGCTGTGGTCGCTGTTGATCTGCGCGCGGTCCGCCGTCAGGGTCATCGGCGCACGGCCTTTTGCATAGCTGTTCATGCGCGGCTGCGTGATCAGGCTGTCGTCGCTGACAGGGTCGTGCGCAAGCCGGTCGCCTTCGATCACATACTCGGCGCTGCCGTCGCGCGCCACCTTGACGTAGCGGAAACCCTCGATCACATAGTCGGGTTCGGTGCGTTTGCCGGCCTGTGGTGTGTCCTCGTCGCTGCGCTGCGCGGCCTTCAGCATCCACAGGCTGAAGCCGGCCAGCAACAGCACCAGGCCGAGCGTCAGCAGGGCCGGCAGCCGTCGCTGCATCGCGTAATTCACGCGAGGTACGGCGCCAGCGCCGCCTCGTAGTTGCCCTGTGCGCGCAGGATGAAATCACAGACTTCGCGTGCCGCGCCCTGGCCGCCGCGCGCTTCGCTGACGTAATGCGCGCGCACGCGCACTTCCGGATGGCCGTTCGGCACGCTGGCGGCGAAGGCCACGCGCGTCATCACCGGCAGGTCGATCACGTCGTCGCCCATGAAGCCGCAGTCGGAGGCCTCGAGCTTCAGTTCGCCCAGCACCTGTTCGAAGGCCTTGCGCTTGTCGTGCACCCCCTGCATCAGCACCGCAATGCCGAGGTCGGCCGCACGCCTGGCGACGACCGGCGAATTGCGCGCGCTGATGATGGCGGCCCTGACGCCCGACTGCTGCAGCAGCTTGATGCCGTGGCCGTCGAGCACATTGAAAGTCTTGAACATTTCCCCGTCCGGCCCGTAGCGCAGGCCGCCGTCGGTCAGCACGCCGTCGACGTCGAAGATCATCAGTTTCACGCGGCCGGCGCGTCCGGCCGCAGTATCGCGCGCGTCGGTCATCAGATCACCTTCGCACGGGTCAGGTCGTGGATGTGCAGCGCACCGACCAGCTTGCCAGCGTCGTCGGTCACCAGCACCTGGTTGATGCGGAATTCTTCCATCAGCTCGACAGCCTCGACCGCCAGCTGGTCGGGGCCGACCACGCGGGGATTGGCGTGCATGACGTCGCGGATGGTCGTGCCGGAAAAATTTCGGCCCTGTTCGATCAGGCGGCGCAAATCGCCGTCGGTAAAGATGCCCAGCACGCGCCCGTCATCATCGACGACGGCGGTCATGGCCATTCCCTTGCGGGTGATCTCAAGCAGCGCCTGCGTCAGCGGCAGGGCCGGTCCCACCGACGGAATGGCGTCGCCGGTGCGCATGATGTCGCGCACATGAGTCAGCAGGCGACGGCCGAGCGCGCCACCCGGATGCGAACGTGCGAAATCTTCCTCACGGAAGCCGCGTGCATCGAGCAGCGCAACGGCCAGCGCATCGCCCATCGCAAGCGTCGCGGTGGTGCTCGCCGTCGGCGCCAGGTTCAGCGGACAGGCTTCGCGTGCGACGCCGATATCGAGGTGAACGTCGGCCAGTTTGGCCAGCGAAGACTCAGGACGACCGGTCATGGAAATCAGCTTGGCGCCGAGTCGCTTGATCACCGGCACGATGGCAAGCAATTCTTCCGATTCGCCGGAATTCGAGATCGCGATCACGGCATCGGCTTCGGTCACCATGCCGAGGTCGCCATGCGCTGCTTCGCCCGGATGAACGAACATCGCCGGCGTGCCCGTCGAGGCGAGCGTTGCAGCGATCTTGCGCGCGATATGGCCTGACTTGCCCATGCCGGACACGACCACGCGTCCGCTGCAGCCGAGCAGCAGCGCAGTCGCCCGTGCGAACGCGTGGTCGGACGCCGTCGACAGGCGTGCCTTCAGCGCGAGAATGGCGTCGGCTTCGATCTGCAGGGTTTGCTCGGCCAGCTGCAACGCACGCGCAGCGGCGGCGTTGTCGAAATGCTGCGAGGAATTTTTCTCATGCGTTACACTCATGCGCAGAGTATAGCCGAATACGTAAAGCAAAAAACCTGCCAGACGCAAGAATTCCTCGCCTTCGCCGGGTCGACGGACTGCGCGGCAAATCGCCCGAATCCGCCCCGTCCTCATGCATTCCACCCTTGAAATCACGCTGATCCTGCTGGTCGCTGCGGTGCTCGGCGTGGTCGCATTCCGCGTGATCAAACAGCCGCCGATGCTGGGCTATTTGTCGGTCGGCGTGCTGATCGGTCCGCATGCGCTCGGGCTGGCGTCGGAGAGCACGGCAACGTCCACGCTGGCCGAGTTCGGCGTGGTGTTCCTGATGTTCTCGATTGGCCTCGAATTCTCGCTGCCGAAGCTCAAGGCGATGCGCCGCAATGTGTTCGGGCTGGGCATGGCGCAGGTGCTCGTGACCATCGCCGCCATCATGGGTGGAATCGTCGGACTGGCGTGGCTGTGGCCGGAATACTTCAGCATGGGGCGGGGCGCGTCGTTCGCGCTCGGCAGCGCGCTGGCCATGTCATCGACGGCGATCGTGCTGAAGCTGCTGACCGAGCGGCTGGAACTGGAAAGCGAACACGGGCGCCGCATCACCGCGATCCTGCTGTTCCAGGACCTGGCGGTCGTGCCTTTGCTGATCCTGATCCCGGCGCTGGCGCGTCCCGGCGCCGACCTCGTCACCGACCTCGGGCTGGCGGCGGCGAAGGCGGTGTTCGTGCTGGCACTGCTGCTGTCGTTCGGGCAGGTGCTGCTGCGCCGCTGGTTCCGCATCGTCGTGCAGCGCCGGTCGCAGGAACTGTTCATGCTGAACCTGCTGCTGGTGACGCTCGGGGCCGCGTGGATCACTGAAGTCGCCGGCCTGTCGCTGGCGCTCGGCGCCTTCATCGCCGGCATGCTGATCTCGGAAACCGAGTTCCGGCTGCAGGTCGAGGAAGACATCAAGCCTTTTCGCGACGTATTGCTCGGCCTGTTCTTCATTTCCGTCGGCATGATGCTCGACATGCGGCTGGTGTTCGACAACCTGCTGCTGGTGCTCGCGCTGCTGCTGGTGCCGCTGCTGCTGAAGTTCGGCATCATCACGCTGCTCGCGCGGCTGTTCGGTGCTTCCGCCGGCGTCGCCATCCGCACCGGCCTGGCGCTGGCGCAGGGGGGAGAATTCGGCTTCGTGCTGCTGAGCCAGGCCGGCGACCTCGGCCTGCTGGATGCCGGCATCACGCAGATGATCCTCGCCGCGATGGTGCTGTCGATGCTGGCCACGCCTTTCCTGATCGCGAACGCCGACCGCATCGTGCTGCGCCTGTCGCGCAATGAATGGATGCAGCAGTCGCTCGCGCTGACCAGCCTGGCGACGCGCACGATGGGCGAGGAAAAGCATGTGATCATCGCCGGCTTCGGTCGCACGGGCCAGAGCATCGCGCGGCTGCTCGACGAAGAAAACATCTCTTATCACGCGCTGGACCTCGATCCGCAGCGGGTGCAGGACGCGCAGGCGGCCGGTGCGAAAGTGTCGTATGGCGACACCTCGCGCCGCGAGAGCCTGATCGCCGCCGGCATCCATCGCGCGGCCGCACTGGTGGTCACCTATGCGGACACGCAGGCGGCCTTGCGCACGCTGCATTTCGCCAACGAGCTGGCGCCGACGCTGCCGGCCATCGTGCGCAGCCAGGATGACACCGACCTCGACAAGCTGCGCGCCGGCGGCGCCGACGAGGTGGTGCCCGAAACCATCGAGAGCAGCCTGATGCTGGCTTCGCATGCGCTGCTGGTGGTCGGCGTGCCGTTGCGGCGCGTGGTGCATCGCGTGCAGCGCGCGCGCAGCGAGCGCTATGCGTCGATGCGCGGCTACTTCCATGGCGCTGACGATTCCGCCGACGATGACGATCGCCTGCAGGTGCGGCTGCATTCGGTGGCGCTGAACGAAAGGGCCGCCGCGATCGGTCGGCAGTTTTCGGAACTCGGCCTGCACGATCTCGGTGCCGAGGTCACTGCCGTGCGACGTGGCAAGAACCGCATTCCCTTTTCCCTCGACACCCGGCTCGAGGCCGGCGATGTCGTCGTGTTGCGCGGCACCGCGGAAGCGGTCGAACGCGCGCGCACACGACTGCTCTGAACGAACCCTCTCCTCTAGAAATTCATGGAAGCTTTCCAGCGTATTGTCAGCATCATTTTTCCCGTTCTCCTGACCGTTGCCGTCGGCTATGCGTATGCGCGCATACGCGGCGACGTGATCAAGCGGGAAATGGCGGCGGTAAACCGCTACAGCGCCGAGTTGCTGTGCCCGTTGCTGTTGTTCTCGGCACTGGCGTCGAAGGATTTCGATGTGGCTGCGAACCTGCCGCTGATCCTCGCCGGCGGCCTGATCTCGCTGGGTTCGGGCCTGCTTGCGTGGCCCGTCGCGCGGCTGTTCGGCTTTGATGTGCGCACCTTCGTGCCGCCGATGATTTACAACAATTGCGGCAACATGGGCATCCCGCTGGCTATTCTCGCGTTCGGCCCGTCCGGCCTGTCCGAAGCGGCGGCGATGTTCATGGCCGGCAGCCTGGTCTATTTCACGGTCGGCATCCGCATCCTCGAGAGCGGCCGCACGGGTTCGCGCAGCGCGACGCTTGCAATGTTCAAGAGCCCGATGATGCTGTCGATGATGGCCGGCATGCTGTTCGCGGTGCTGAAGGTGCGGCTGCCAGCCGAGCTGATGCAGGCGCTGCGCATGCTCGGCGAGGCGAGTATTCCGCTGATGCTGCTCGGGCTAGGCGTGCGCATGCTCGACGTGAATTTCCACAGCTGGCGCATCGGACTGGTCGGCGCGCTGGTCTGCCCGCTGGCGGGCCTGGCCATTGCCGTCGGAATGGACCACGCACTGGCGCTGACCGCGGTGCAGCGCGGCCAGATGTACCTGTTTGCGTCGCTGCCGCCGGCCGTCTTCAGCTTCATCGTTGCCGAGTCCTACCAGCAGGAGCCGGACAAGGTTGCCGGCATCGTCATGCTCGGCAATATCGCGGCACTCGGTTTTGTACCGCTGGGACTGTGGATGGGCATGTAAGCCCATCCGCACTGTCGCGGGCCGCGTTCGTCAGGCCCGCTTCCTGACCTTCTTCTGCGCCAGCATCGGCGCAAGGTATTTGCCGGTGAAGCTGGCCGGCTCGGCCGCTACATCTTCCGGCGTCCCCTTTGCGATGATCTGGCCACCGCCGGCGCCGCCTTCGGGGCCGAGATCGACCAGCCAGTCGGCCGTCTTGATCACGTCGAGGTTGTGCTCGATGATCACCACCGTATTGCCCTGGTCGCGCAGACGATGGATCACTTTCAGCAGCAGGGCGATGTCGTGGAAGTGCAGGCCGGTGGTCGGTTCATCGAGGATGTACAGCGTGCGGCCGGTATCGCGCTTCGACAGTTCGAGCGACAGCTTCACCCGCTGCGCTTCACCGCCGGACAGTGTGGTGGCGCTCTGGCCGAGCCGGATGTAACCGAGGCCGACATCGAGCAGGGTCTGCAGCTTGCGCGCGACCAGTGGCACTGGCTTGAAGAACTCGAACGCGTCCTCCACCGTCATGTCGAGCACGTCCGAGATGTTCTTGCCCTTGTACTGCACCTCGAGCGTCTCGCGGTTGTAGCGCTTGCCGTGGCAGACGTCGCACGGCACGTAGACGTCGGGCAGGAAGTGCATTTCGACCTTCAGCACGCCATCGCCCTGGCAGGCCTCGCAGCGCCCGCCCTTGACGTTGAACGAGAAGCGGCCGGCGGTATAGCCTCGCTCCTTCGCCTGCGGCACCGTCGAGAACAGTTCGCGGATCGGCGTGAACACGCCGGTGTAGGTGGCCGGGTTCGAGCGCGGCGTGCGGCCGATCGGCGCCTGGTCGACGGCGATCACCTTGTCGAAATGCTCGAGGCCGGACACGTTGTCATGCTCGGCCGGTTCGGCCTGCGAGCCGTACAGGTGGCGCGCCAGCACGTGGTACAGGGTGTCGTTGACCAGCGTCGACTTGCCCGAGCCGGACACGCCGGTCACGCAGGTCAGCAGGCCAACCGGCAATTCCAGTGTCACGTTCTTCAGGTTGTTGCCGCGTGCGCCGCGCACCACCAGCTGCTTCTTCGGATCCGGCACGGTGCGCTGGTGCGGCACCTCGATTTGCAGCGAGCCGTTCAGGTATTGCGCGGTCAGCGAGTCGCGATGGCGGAGGATGTCGTCCAGCGTGCCATGCGCGATCACCTTGCCGCCATGCACGCCGGCCCCCGGGCCCATGTCGACGACATGGTCGGCGCAGCGGATCGCATCTTCATCGTGCTCGACCACCAGCACGGTATTGCCGAGGTCACGCAGGTGCTTCAGCGTCGCGATCAGGCGGTCGTTGTCGCGCTGATGCAGGCCGATCGACGGTTCATCGAGCACATACATCACGCCGGTCAGTCCGGATCCGATCTGCGATGCAAGCCGGATGCGCTGCGCCTCGCCTCCGGACAGCGTGTCGGCGCTGCGGTCGAGCGACAGGTAGTCGAGGCCCACGTTGTTGAGGAAGCGCAGCCGCGCGACGATTTCCTTGATGATGCGGTCCGCGATCTCTTTCTTCGCGCCCTTGAGCTTCAGGTGCTCGAAGAATTCCAGCGTCGCGCGCAGCGGCAGTTCGGCCACCTGGTAGATCGCGCGCTGCTGTGCGCCGCTGCCGACCTTCACATAGCGCGCCTCGACGCGCAGCCGCGCGCCGTGGCATTGCGGACATTCCTTCTCGTTGATGAACTTCGCCAGTTCCTCTTTGACGGCCATCGAGTCGGTCTCGCGATAGCGGCGCTCGAGGTTGTTCACCACGCCCTCGAACGTATGCTCGCGAATCACCGTGCGGCCGCGCTCGTTCAGGTAGGCAAACGGCACCTTGTCCTTGCCGGAGCCGTACAGCACGACCTGCTGCGCGTTCTCCGCCAGCTTCTCGAACGGCGTGTCGATATCGAATTCATAATGCCTGGCCAGCGAGGACAGCATCGTGAAATAAAACTGGTTGCGCCGGTCCCAGCCCTTGACCGCGCCGGAGGCCAGCGACAGGTTGGGGAAGGCGACGATGCGCTTCGGGTCGAAGAACTCGATATGGCCGAGGCCATCGCATTCGGGGCAGGCGCCCATCGGGTTGTTGAACGAGAACAGCCGCGGCTCGAGTTCCTGCAGCGAATAGCCGCAGGTCGGGCAGGCGAACTTGTTCGAGAACAGCTGCTCCTTGCCGGTATCCATTTCGAGCGCGATCGCGCGGCCGTCGGCCAGCCGCAGCGAGGTCTCGAAGCTCTCCGCAAGGCGCTGCTTGATGTCGGCGCGCACTTTCACGCGGTCGACCACCACGTCAATCGTATGCTTCTCGGTCTTTTTCAGCTTCGGCAGCGCGTCGGACTCATAGATCTTCGCGTCGGCGGTGCCGCTCTGTATGCGAAAGCGAACGAAGCCCTGTGCCTGCATCTGCTCGAACAGGTCAGTATGTTCGCCCTTGCGGTTCGCGACGACCGGCGCGAGGATCATCAGCTTGGTGTCCTCGGGCATGGCCAGCACCGCATCCACCATCTGCGACACCGACTGCGCGGCCAGCGGGTTTTCCGGATGGTCGGGGCAATAGGGCGTGCCGACGCGCGCATACAGCAGGCGCAGGTAGTCATGGATCTCGGTGACCGTACCGACGGTCGAGCGCGGGTTGTGCGAGGTCGCCTTCTGCTCGATCGAGATCGCCGGCGACAGGCCTTCGATCAGGTCCACGTCCGGCTTTTCCATCAGCTGCAGGAACTGGCGTGCATAGGCCGACAGTGATTCCACGTAGCGGCGCTGCCCCTCGGCATACAGTGTGTCGAACGCGAGCGACGACTTGCCCGAGCCGGACAGGCCGGTGATCACGATCAGCTTGTTGCGCGGCAGGTCGAGGCTGATGTTCTTCAGGTTGTGGGTGCGGGCGCCCCGGATGCGAATTTCTTCCATGTGGCCAGTGTGGGTGTGATCAGGGCCATGCTTTTTTGCAAAGCCCGTCGATCGTTGGGTGCGGGTCAACCTGTTACTATAGCGGGTTTTCGAAGCTCGTTTTGATCCCCGATTCCGACGCACTCTCGCGGTGCGCCTTGCCGCACGATCCCGCCATGCCATCTCCCCAGGAAGCTGTTTCAAACCGCATGACCGCCACCGAAATCCGGGCAAGTGCGTCGCTCGCGTCGATCTTCGGCCTGCGCATGCTCGGACTCTTCCTGATCCTGCCAGTCTTTGCCGTGCATGCGAAATCCTTGCCCGGTGGTGACAATGCAACGCTCGTCGGCCTGGCGCTCGGCATGTACGGTCTGACGCAGGCCTTTGGCCAGATACCGTTCGGCATCGCGTCGGACCGGTTCGGCCGCAAGCCGGTGATCGTGATCGGATTGCTGCTCTTCATCATCGGTTCCCTGATCGCAGCGATCGACACCCATGTCATCTGGGTGGTGATCGGTCGCGCCGTGCAGGGCGCCGGTGCAGTGTCGGCAGCGGTGACCGCGCTGATTGCCGACTCAACGCGCGACGAGCACCGCACCAAGGCGATGGCGCTGGTCGGCGCGTCGATCGGCCTGACCTATGCGGCGTCGCTGGTGGTTTCGCCGCTGCTGTATTCGGCGGTCGGCATGAGCGGCATGTTCCTGCTGGTGGCCGTGCTGGCTGCTGCTGCGATCGGCGTGGTGTTGTTCATCGTTCCGCCGGCGCCGCCGCGGTCGCCCGAGCGCGCGTCTTTCGTACAAGTGCTGCGCGAGCCCGAGCTGATGCGGATGAACTTCGGCGTGTTCGCGCTGCACGCGATCCAGATGTCGATGTTTGTCGTGCTGCCGTCGGTTTTGGTGAATGCCGGCGGCGTGCCGCTCGACGAACACTGGAAGCTCTACCTGCCGGTAGTGCTGGTGTCGTTCGTGCTGATGCTGCCGCCGATCTTCATCGGTGAAAAAACCGGGCGAATGAAGCCGGTCTTCGTGTCGGCGATTACGCTGCTGCTGTTGGTCGAGTTCGGCCTGCGGGCGGCAGTCGCGCAGCCGCAGTTGTCGTTTGGCCTGCTGGTGGGTCTGCTGCTGGCCTTTTTCGTTGCGTTCAATATCCTCGAGGCGAGCCAGCCTTCGCTGGTGTCGCGGCTCGCGCCGACCGGTTCGCGCGGCGCGGCGCTCGGCGTGTACAACACGATGCAGGCGATCGGCCTGTTCGCCGGCGGCGCCGGCGGCGGCTGGCTGGCGCAGCGTTTCGGCGGGCCGGCCGTGTTCACCGCCGGCTGCCTGCTGACGGTGGCCTGGCTTATAATTGCCGCGTCCATGAAGAACCTGCCGCGGCGTGCAAAACGCGCGGCCGTTCCCACCTGATTTTCTTTCCTCTTTTCTGCTTTCCATTCGGGAGATACGTATGGCATCCGTCAACAAGGTCATCATCGTCGGCAACCTCGGGCGCGACCCCGAGACGCGTTACATGCCGAGCGGCGATGCGCTGACCAACATCGCGGTTGCGACCACCGACAAATGGAAGGACAAGGCGAGCGGCGAACAGAAGGAAGCGACCGAATGGCATCGCATTTCCTTCTTCGGCAAGCTCGCCGAGATCGCCGGCCAGTACCTGAAAAAGGGATCGCAGGTCTATGTCGAGGGCAAGCTGCGCACCCGTAAGTACACGGACAAGGACGGCGTCGAAAAATATTCGACCGAGATCGTCGGCGACGTGATGCAGATGCTGGGCAGCCGGCAGGGCATGGGCGGCGGCGCTGCCCAGATGGACGACGGCGGCTACGGCGGCGCACCGTCGCGCGCGCCGGCACAGGCGCCCGCGCGTGCCCCGGCTCGCCAGCCGTCGAACATCAACATCGAAGACGACGACATCCCGTTCTGATCTGAATCCTCACCCGCGCAGGCGCAGGCATGGCACGGCTGCCTCGACTGGTCGTTGCGAACCACCTGCACCATGTCATTGCGCGCGGCAACAATGAGCAGTCGGTATTCATTGATGATGCCGACTGCCAGCAATTCCTCGATGGCCTGCGCGAAGCGGCCCGCCAGTATCGCGTAGCCGTCCACGGCTATGTACTGCTGCCGAATCGCGTGCAGCTGCTGGTCACGCCGACGGACGACGCCGGCCTTGGCAAGATGATGCAAGCGATCGGCCGGCGCTATGTTCCGTATTTCAATGCCCGCCACCGCCGCAGCGGCAGCCTGTGGGAAGGGCGGTTCCGGACCACGGTGCTCGATGCCGATGCCTATTTCATGGAATGCGCACGCCTGCTTGAATACCAGCCGGTCAAGGCCGGCCTTGCCGCGGACATGGTGTCCTATCCGTGGTCCAGTCATGCGCACCACCTCGGATTGCGCAAGCAGGCGTGGCTGACCGATCACGCGGCCTACTGGAAGCTCGGCAATACCCCGTTCGATCGTGAGATTGCGTATCAGGAGTTCTGTTCCCATCCGCCCGAACGCAAGCAGGTCGATGCCATCGAGGAGGCCACTTCGCGCGGCTGGGCATTAGGATCGGCATCTTTCAAGGCCGCGCTGGCAAAGCTGACCGATCGGCGTTTGCAACCTGCACGGCGCGGCCGGCCACCGAAAGTCCTGCCGCCGGAAGCGCCGGTGCCGGACCGGCCGGCAGTGCGGAAGACGCCTCGCGTGCGCAAGCCGGCTGCTTCGGCGAGCTAGCCGGGGCGGAATTGTCATTAAGCTATTGGTTTTGCACGAATTTCAATCTGTCCCTAATTTATTTTGCACCAGATTGACGCGAAGTAAATTTGGGTACTGACCCTAATTTATTTTCGTTGAAGTCCCTATTGCATTGCACTATCCTTTCCGGTTCTTCGAATGTTTTGGAGTTCCGCAATGCAAGCGCAAGGCCTTTACGATCCTCAGAACGAACATGACGCTTGCGGCGTCGGTTTCATTGCCCATATCAAGGGCCAGAAAAGCCATTCGATCGTCGAGCAGGGTCTGCTCATCCTGAAAAACCTGGATCACCGCGGTGCCGTTGGCGCCGACCCGCTGATGGGCGACGGTGCCGGTATCCTGATCCAGATTCCCGACCAGTATTACCGCGAAGAGATGGCCAAGCAGGGCGTGACCCTGCCGCCGCCGGGCGAGTATGGCGTCGGCATGGTGTTCCTGCCGAAGGAGCATGCGTCGCGCATCGCCTGTGAGCAGGAGATCGAGCGTTCGGTGGCAGCCGAAGGCCAGGTCGTGCTCGGTTGGCGCGATGTGCCGATCGACGTCGACATGCCGATGTCGCCGACCGTGCGCGAAAAAGAGCCGGTGATCCGCCAGATCTTCATCGGCCGCGGTCCGGACGTGATGGTCACCGATGCGCTCGAGCGCAAGCTGTATGTGATCCGCAAGTCGTCGGGCCATGCGATCCAGGCGCTGAACCTCCTGCATGGCAAGGAATTCTTCGTGCCGTCGATGTCGGCGCGGACCGTCGTTTACAAGGGCCTGCTGCTGGCCGACCAGGTCGGCGTCTACTACAAGGACCTGCAGGATCCGCGCTGCATCTCCGCGCTGGCCCTCGTGCACCAGCGCTTCTCGACCAACACCTTCCCGGAATGGCCGCTGGCGCACCCGTACCGGCTGCTCGCGCACAACGGCGAGATCAACACCGTCAAGGGCAACTTCAACTGGATGCGCGCCCGCGAAGGCGTGATGAAGTCGGCCGTGCTGGGCGACGACCTGAAGAAGCTGTTCCCGCTGATCTATGAAGGCCAGTCCGATACCGCCTGCTTCGACAACGCGCTCGAACTGCTGGTGATGGCCGGCTATCCGATCGCGCAGGCAATGATGATGATGATTCCGGAAGCGTGGGAAAACCACACGCTGATGGACGAAAGCCGCCGCGCCTTCTACGAATACCACGCTGCGATGATGGAGCCGTGGGACGGCCCCGCTGCCATGGCCTTCACCGACGGACGCCACATCGGCGGTACGCTCGACCGCAACGGCCTGCGCCCGGCGCGTTACCTCGTGACCGATGACGACCTCGTCGTGATGGCGTCCGAATCCGGCGTGCTGCCGATTCCGGACTCGAAGATCGTGCAGAAATGGCGTCTGCAGCCGGGCAAGATGTTCCTGATCGACCTCGACGCCGGCCGCATCATCGACGACAAGGAACTCAAGGACACCTACGCTAGCGCCAAGCCGTACAAGCAGTGGATCGAATCGGTCCGCATCAAGCTCGACGATCTGACGGTCGATGCCGAGAAGCGCGCCGACAAGGCCACGCTGCTCGATCGCCAGCAGGCATTCGGTTACACGCAGGAAGACCTGAAGTTCCTGATGGCGCCGATGGCTGTCGCCGGCGAGGAAGCGACCGGTTCGATGGGCAATGACTCGCCGCTGGCCGTCATGTCCAACAAGAACAAGCCGCTGTACAACTACTTCAAGCAGCTGTTCGCACAGGTCACCAACCCGCCGATCGACCCGATCCGCGAAGCGATGGTGATGTCGCTGGTGTCCTTCATCGGTCCGAAGCCGAACCTGCTCGACACCAACAACATCAATCCGCCGATGCGACTCGAAGTCGCGCAGCCGATCCTCGACTACAAGGACATCACGCGCCTGCGCAACATCAGCGCACATACCGGCGGCAAGTTCCGTTCGTTCGAACTGGACATCTGCTATCCGGCCGCATGGGGCAAGGAAGGCGTCGAGGCGCGCCTGGCGTCGCTGTGCGCGCAAGCCGTTGATGCGGTCAAGTCGGGCCACAACATCCTGATCGTGTCGGACCGTAACATCGACAAGGACAGCGTCGCGATTCCGGCGCTGCTGGCGACGTCGGCGATCCACCAGCATCTGGTCAGCAAGGGCCTGCGCACCTCGACCGGCCTGGTCGTCGAGACCGGATCGGCGCGCGAGACGCATCACTTCGCCCTGCTGGCCGGCTACGGCGCCGAAGCGATCCACCCGTACCTCGCGATGGACACGCTGGTCGACATGGCCAAGGGCCTGCCGGGCGACCTGTCGGCAGAGAAGGCGATCTACAACTTCCAGAAGGCCGTCGGCAAGGGCCTGATGAAAGTCTTCTCGAAGATGGGCATCTCGACCTACATGTCCTACTGCGGCGCGCAGATCTTCGAAGCGATCGGCCTGAACAAGTCGCTGGTCGAGAAGTACTTCAGGGGCACCGCATCGAACGTCGAGGGCATCGGCGTGTTCGAGGTCGCCGAAGAGGCGATGCGCCTGCACAAGCTGGCCTTTGGCACCGACCCGGTGCTGGCCAATGCGCTCGACGCGGGCGGCGAATACGCGTTCCGCGTGCGCGGCGAAGACCACATGTGGACGCCGGATTCGATCGCCAAGCTGCAGCACGCGACGCGCTCGAACAACTTCAGCACGTACAAGGAGTACGCGCAGATCATCAACGACCAGTCGAAGCGCCACATGACGCTGCGCGGCCTGTTCGAGTTCAAGATCGACCCGGCCAAGGCGATCCCGCTCGACGAAGTCGAATCGGCGAAAGAAATCGTGAAGCGCTTCGCGACCGGCGCGATGTCGCTCGGCTCGATCTCGACCGAAGCGCATTCGACGCTGGCGATCGCGATGAACCGCATCGGCGGCAAGTCCAACACCGGCGAAGGCGGTGAGGACGAGGCACGTTATCGCAACGAACTGCGCGGTATCCCGATCAAGAAGGGCGACACGCTCGCTTCCGTGATCGGCCAGGACCGCGTCGAGCGCGACATCGAACTGCTGCCGGGCGATTCGCTGCGCTCGAAGATCAAGCAGGTCGCGTCGGGCCGCTTCGGTGTCACCACCGAGTACCTGACCTCGGCTGACCAGATCCAGATCAAGATGGCGCAGGGCGCGAAGCCGGGCGAAGGCGGTCAGCTGCCGGGCCACAAGGTGTCCGACTACATCGCCAAGCTGCGCTTCTCGGTGCCGGGCGTCGGCCTGATTTCGCCGCCGCCGCACCACGACATCTACTCGATCGAGGATCTTGCACAGCTGATCCACGACCTGAAGAACGTGAACCCGAAGGCCGACATCTCGGTCA
>CAYZXP010000004.1:0-14072 GCA_964482415.1 uncultured Bifidobacterium sp.
GCGGCCTGAGCCGTGCGCGCAAGATGCAGATGCCGGACAAGGAGCATCCGGGCCAGTTCCTCGACATCGGCTTCGTCGGCGAGATCGAGGCGATCAACCCGGCCGTGGTCAAGGCGCTGCAGGACGATGCATTCATCCCGATCATTTCGCCGATCGGTTTTGGCGAGGACGGCCAGGCGTACAACATCAATGCCGACCTCGTGGCCGGCAAGATCGCCGAGATCCTGCGCGCCGAGAAGCTGATCATGATGACCAACATCCCCGGCGTGATGGACAAGAGCGGCAAGCTGCTGACCGACCTGTCGGCGCGCGAGATCGACGAAATGTTCGAGGACGGCACCATCTCCGGCGGCATGCTGCCGAAAATTTCGTCCGCGCTCGACGCCGCCAAGTCCGGCGTGAACACCGTGCACATCATCGACGGCCGCATCGAGCATTCGCTGTTGCTCGAAGTCCTGACCGAGCAGGCCTTCGGCACGATGATCCGCTCCCACTGAACTCCGCCGGCCACGCGACAGCGATGCCCGCCGTACCTCGCGTGCGGCGGCGTTTCCCCGCGCGGCACCGAGCCGCCCGCGACGCTTGCCGGACGAAGCTCAGGTCCACTTCGAATTGAGCTTGCGCGTGAAACGTAACCTCGTCTGGTTGTTCGACCTCGACAACACGCTGCACGACGCGTCGCACGCGATCTTCCCCGCCATTAACCAGAACATGAACGCGCTGATCACGCGCGTTCTGGCAGAGCAGTTGCTGCCGTCGCACCCTGAAGCGGTCAACGAGGTGCGCGTGCGTTACTGGCAGCGCTACGGCGCGACGCTGCTCGGCATGATCCGCCACCACGGCGTGCGCGCCGACGACTTCCTGCGCGATGCGCACCAGTTCGACGACCTCGCCGGCATGATCCGCGCCGAGCGCGGCATCGCGCGGCTGATGCGGCGCCTGCCCGGCCGCAAGATCCTGCTCACCAACGCACCGCGCGACTACTCCGGGTTCGTGCTGCGCCACCTCGGGCTGCGCCGGCATTTCGCCGACCATGTGCCGATCGAGTCCATGCAGGTGCATGGCCACTTCCGGCCGAAGCCTTCACGGCTGATGCTGCGCCGGCTGTTGCGCCGGCAGAAGCTCGACGCATCACGCTGCGTGCTGGTCGAGGACACGCTGGACAACCTGAAGTCCGCGCGGTCGCTCGGGCTGCGCACCGTCTGGTTCACCGGCTACCTGCCCCGAGTGTTTTTCCGACCGGGCTGCGTCGATGTGCAAGTAAAATCACTGCATCAACTGCCGAAACGGCTGGCACGCATGCGAGGTTAAGCGAAGGGGCAGCGCGTGCCAGCCGCCCCGACCATTATCGGACCGATAACGATCATGCCAATCCATAAAACGGGCGAACGCAAGCTGCAGATCCTGCAGGCGCTGGCCGGCATGCTGGAAAACCCCAAGGGCGAGAAGATCACCACCGCCGCGCTGGCCGCCCGGCTCGACGTGTCCGAGGCTGCGCTCTACCGGCATTTCGCCAGCAAGGCGCAGATGTTCGAGGGGCTGATCGAATTCATCGAGACCTCGGTCTTCACGCTGGTGAACAAGATCGCGCAGACCGAGGGCATCGGCCAGCGGCAGGCGTTTGCGGTGGCGCGCATGCTGCTCGATTTCGCCGAGCAGAATCCCGGCATGACCCGCGTGCTGATCGGCGATGCGCTGGTCAACGAAGATGAGCGGCTGCAGAGCCGGATGAACCAGTTCGTCGACCGCGTCGAACTGTCGCTGCGGCAGTCATGGAAGCTGGCCGCGACCCAGGGCGGGCCACCGGAGGCCGAGGCGGCCGCACGGGCCGGACTGCTGATGGCGTTCGTGATCGGGCGCTGGCACCGCTTTGCCAAGAGCGGCTTCCAGCTCAGGCCATCGGACGGCGCGGCGACGCAGCTGGCGATGCTGCTCAATTAATCCCGTTCACGAACCGGCGCCGCGGTGGCCGGCGCCTTCGGCTTTACTGCGCAGCGTGCTTGCCCGCGCAGACCGGGCAATCCGGACTTTTCGCCGTCCGGATGCTCGTCCATTCCATGTTGCGCGCATCCAGCAGCAGCAGCCGGTTCGCCAGTGATTCGCCAATGCCGGCGACCAGCTTCAGCGCCTCGGCCGCCTGCATCGTGCCGATGATGCCGACCAGCGGCGCGAACACGCCCATCGTCGAGCACTGCACTTCCTCGAACTGCTGGTCCGGCGGGAACAGGCACGCGTAGCAGGCGGTCTGGCCGCCGCGCGCATCGAACACCGCGACCTGTCCGTCCATCCGGATCGCCGCGCCCGACACCAGTGGCACGCCGGCCGCGACGCAGGCGCGGTTGATCGCGTGCCGCGTGCTGAAATTGTCGGTGCAGTCGAGCACCACGGTCGCCGATGCGACCAGCGCGGCCAGCGTCGCCTCGTCGGCGCGCTCGCACAGCGCGACGACCTCGACGTCGGGATTGATCGCCGCCAGCGAGCGGCGGCCGGATTCGGCCTTCGGCTGCCCGACGCGCTCGGTCGTGTGCAGGATCTGCCGCTGCAGGTTGGTCAGGTCCACGGTGTCGTGGTCGACCAGCGTGATGCGGCCGATGCCGGCCGACGCCAGGTACAGCGCCACCGGCGAGCCCAGCCCGCCGGCACCGATCACCAGGGCGTGGGCGGCCAGCAGTTTTTCCTGGCCTTCGATGCCGATTTCGTCGAGCAGGATATGGCGCGAGTAGCGCAGCAATTGCTGGTCGTTCATGGGTTCCGTGTCGAATGAAAAACGGCCGCATCGCTGCGGCCGTCATGGGAGGGTGCTGTGCTTACTTCTTGTCGCCGTTGCCGTTGCCGTCCGGGTTGTTGATCGTCGGCTCTTTCTTGCTCTCGATCTTCGCCGACTTCGACAGCTTCACCGGCAGGCCCTTCAGGTGGTTCAGCGCCTGCGCCAGCTGGAAGTCGTCCTTGCCGCCGAACTCCATCGGCTTGCGCTTCTTCTCGAGCGCGGCGAGGCGCTGCGCCTCTTCGAGTTCGTCGATCACGGCGCTCTTCTCGGCTTCCTTGTCCTTGTCGTTCGACAGGTGCTTCTGCAGGTCCGACTCGCGCAGGCGCAGGCTGTTCAGGCCGTCGCCGTCTTCGTACTCGTCGACCAGCAGGTCAGGCACGATGCCCTTGGCCTGGATCGAGCGGCCGTTCGGCGTGTAGTAGCGCGCGGTGGTCAGCTTGACGGCGGTGTCTGCCGACAGCTGGCGGATGGTCTGCACCGAGCCCTTGCCGAAGGTCTGCGTGCCCATGATGGTCGCGCGCTTGTAGTCCTGCAGCGCGCCGGCGACGATTTCCGACGCCGATGCCGAGCCGGAGTTCACCAGCACCACCATTTTCACCTTCTTCACCGCCTCCGGCAGCCGCAGCAGCGGGTCGGCGCCGGCGCGCGTGCCGTAGTATTCTCGGCGCGCAAGGTAGGTCGCCTTCGAGTCCGGCAGCTGGCCGTTGGTGGAGACGATCGCGACGTCCTTCGGCAGGAACGCCGCCGACACGCCGATCGCGCCCGGCAGCACGCCGCCCGGATCGTTGCGCAGGTCGAGCACGAGGCCCTTCAGGTTCGGGTCCTGCTGGTACAGCTGGGTGATCTTCTTCGCGAGGTCTTCGACGGTCGGTTCCTGGAACTGCGACACGCGGATCCAGCCGTAGCCGGGCTCGATCACCTTGCTCTTGACGCTCTGCACCTTGATTTCCTGGCGCACGATGGTGATCACCAGCGGCTTGTCTTCTTCCTTGCGCGCGATGGTCAGCGTGATCTTGGTGTTCGGCTCGCCGCGCATGCGCTTGACGGCCTCGTCGAGCGTCATGCCCTTGACCGGCGTGGTGTCGAGCCGGGTGATCAGGTCGCCGGCCTTCAGGCCGGCCTTGAACGCGGGCGAATCTTCGATCGGCGAGATCACCTTCACGTAGCCGTCTTCCATGCCGACCTCGATGCCGAGGCCGACGAACTTGCCCTGGGTGCCTTCGCGCAGCTCCTTGAAGGCCTTCTTGTCGAGGAAGGCCGAGTGCGGGTCGAGCGAAGCGACCATGCCCGAGATCGCCTCGGTCAGCAGCTTCTTGTCGTCCACCGACTCGACGTAGTCGGACTTGATCAGTCCGAACACGTCAGCGAGCGTGCGCAGTTCTTCCACCGGCAGCGGGGCGCCGGCATTTTTTTGCGCCAGTGCGTCGAATTGCATCGACCCGGCGACACCCGCGACCAGACCCAGTCCGATCAGTCCGAGATTTTTGAGTTTGCTACCCATGCCTCACCTGTTGATCCATGCAAGCGGGTCGATCGCCCGCCCCTGATGACGAATTTCGAAGTATAAACCCGAATGTTCGTTACCGCCGCTGTTGCCTACGGTGGCCACCGACTCGCCCGCTTTCACCCGGTCGCCCGGCCGTTTCAGCAGGGACTGGTTGTTGCCATAAATGCTCATGTACTCTCCGCCGTGGTCGACGATCAGCAGGTTGCCGAAGCCGCGCATCCAGTCGGCGAAGATCACTTCGCCGGCCCCGGCGGCATGCACCTCGCTGCCCTCGGCTGCGCGGATGAAGATGCCCTTCCAGCTCGGGCCGTCGACGCGCTTCGCCCCGTAGGTGGCCGCCAGCTCGCCGTTGACCGGCAGCTTGCCCTTGCCGCGCAGGGCGGCGAACGCGGCCCCGTCCGGCGGTGCCGGCGGTTCGGCCGGCGCGGCCTCCGGACGGCGCGAGGCGGCTTTCGGCGCCTGCGCTGCCCGTGGGCTGTCGTCCTTGCGGGCGCCGGCGGCTGCCTGCGCACGTTCGCGCGCGGCCGCCTCGGCCCGGGCGCGCTCGCGCCGCCGTGCCTCTTCCTGCTCGGCCTTGCGCTGCTGCGCGATCAGGGTCGCGAGCCGGCCGACCAGCGACGACAGCCTTTCCTCGTCGCGGGCCAGGCTGCCGGCTTCCTTGCGCTGCGCGCCGAGCTTGTCGGACAGCTGCGCGACCAGCGCCTGGCGCCGGCCCTTTTCCTTCTCGAGCAGCGCCTTTTGCTCGCGCTGCTCGTCGGCGATGTCTTCCAGCGCCGCGCGCGCCTCTTCGGCGTCGGCCTTGGTGGTCTCGATGGCGGCAATGTCGTCCTGCAGCTTGCCGATCGCCCGGGTCTGTTCGGCCGACACATAGCCGAGGTAGCGCAGCTCGCGCGCCATGCGGTTCGGGTTGTCTCCGGACAGCAGCAGCCGCACGCGGTCGTCGTGGCCGGCGACATACTGCTCGCGCAGCATCTTCTCCAGCCGGCGCCGCTGCTGCGCGACCGCGGCCTCGAGCTGCTGCTGGTCCTGGTTCAGCAGCGTCAGTGTCTGCTCGGTGCGGCGCTGTTCGGCGGCCAGGTCGCGCAGCGCGCGGTTGGCGTTCGAAATGGCAGCCTCGGACGCGGCCAGCGCGTCGGCCGCGTGGCCGTGCGCCTTCTCGGTCTTCGCGATATCGGACTTCAGCGCCGAGAGCTTCTTGCGCAGCTCGGCGCGCTCCTGTTCGGCTTCCTGCTTCTGGCGCGCGCGCTCGGCCGATTTCTGCGCGTGCGCGAGCGCAGGCAAGCCGATGGCCAGTGCCACCAGCAGCGGCGCCAGGATGTGTCGTGCCGCCGGCATCCCGCTTACTTCGCCTTGCCCTGGTTGGCGACGGCCTTCATCGCCGCCTCGATCGCTGCGGCGTCGCCGAGGTAGTAGCTCTTGATCGGCTTGAGGTCGGCGTCGAGTTCGTAGACCAGCGGCTGGCCGTTCGGGATGTTCAGGCCGACGATGTCGGCGTCGCTGATGTTGTCGAGGTGCTTGATCAGCGCACGCAGGCTGTTGCCGTGCGCAGACACCAGAATCTGGCGGCCGGCGCGGATGGCCGGTGCGATCGATTCATTCCAGAACGGCAGCACGCGCGCGACGGTGTCCTTCAGGCATTCGGTCAGCGGGATCTGCTCGCGCGACAGGCCGGCGTAGCGCGGGTCGTCGTAGGCCGCGCGCGGGTCGCTCGGGTCGAGCGCCATCGGCGGCGTGTCATAGCTGCGGCGCCAGACCAGCACCTGCGCGTCGCCGTACTTGGCGGCGGTCTCGGCCTTGTCGAGGCCCTGCAGCGCGCCGTAGTGGCGCTCGTTCAGCCGCCAGCTGTGAACGGTCGGCACCCACATCAGGTCCATCTCGTCGAGCGTGTTCCACAGGGTGCGGATCGCGCGCTTGAGCACCGAGGTGTAGGTCAGGTCGAACTGGAATCCGGCGTCTTTCAGGATGCGCCCGGCTTCGCGCGCTTCGGCGACGCCTTTTTCAGTCAGGTCGACGTCGACCCAGCCGGTGAAACGGTTCTCACGGTTCCAGACGGATTCACCGTGGCGCATGAAGACGATCTTGTACATGAAGGAGTCCTGCAGGGATGTTGGAAATTGACGGATCCGCGGGGCGCGGGCGCGCTCCGCCGGGATAAGCCCGTTATTCTATAATGCACCGCTTGCCGCAACCGAATGGAATGTCCGTGGAATTCTTGATTGACAATATCTGGCTGGTCCTGATCGCGCTGGTCTCCGGCGGCGCGTTGCTGTTCCCGTCGCTGATGCGACCGAAGGGTACGCTGTCGACGCTGCAGGCGACGCAGCTGCTCAACCAGGGCAAGGTGACCATCGTCGACGTGCGCACGCCGGAGGAATTCCGCGGCGGCCACCTGCGGCAGTCGAAGAACATACCGCTCGACCAGCTCGGCGAGCGCATCGGCGAACTCGACAAGGGCTTGCCAGCGCTGGTTGTCTGTGCCGCCGGCCCGCGCGCCGCGCGCGCGGCAGCACAGCTGCGCCGTGCCGGATTCGGCGAGGTGTATGTGCTGGGCGGTGGATTCGGCGAGTGGCAGGCGCAGGGCCTGCCGACGGCCAAGGCGTAAAACTCATGGAGCAAACACAGATGGCGAAGGTCAGGATGTACAGCACGGCAGTCTGCCCGTACTGCAACATGGCGGAGCGGCTGCTGAAATCCAAGGGCATCGACGAGATCGAGAAGATCCGCGTCGACCTCGAGCCCGAGCAGCGCGCGCTGATGATGGAAAAGACCGGCCGGCGCACCGTGCCGCAGATCTACATCGGCGACGTGCATGTCGGCGGCTTCGACGACCTGTCCGCGCTCGACCGCGAAGGCAAGCTCGATCCGCTGTTGCAGGGCGCCTGACCCCCGCGGCGCCGGCCGGCGTGGTCCGGCCGCGCCTGCTGTCCCCTGTCCCATGCGCGCCGTACTCATGTACGATGTCGCATCTGCGCAGAACCGGGCCTTCGCGGCCGCGGCTGCACTGTCACACGATTGATCCAACATCCAAAACAGAAAGCGATTCATGTCCGACCAGAACCAGCCCGAGCAGCAGCCCGTCTTCAACATCCAGCGCGTCTACCTGAAGGACATGTCGCTGGAGCAGCCGAATTCGCCGGCCATCTTCCTCGAGCAGGAAGCGCCCGGCATCGAGGTGCAGCTCGACATCGGCAGCGAGAATCTGGCTGAGGGCATCTACGAAGCGACCGTCACGATCACCGTGACCGCGAAGATCCGCGACAAGGTCGCCTTCCTGGTCGAAGGCAAGCAGGCCGGCATTTTCGAGGCGCGCAACATCCCCGAAGGCCAGCTGGAGCCGCTGCTCGGCATCGCCTGCCCGAACATCATTTATCCGTACCTGCGCGCCAACATCGCGGACACCATCACCCGCGCCGGCTTCCCGCCGATCCACCTGACCGAGATCAATTTCGAGGTCTTCTATCACCAGCGTCGCGAAGCCATGGCCCAGGCCGCGACCCAGCAGGTGCAATAAGACGCCATGCGTGCGCCGCGCCTCTTCGTTCCGCTTGCGCTGCTGGCGCTGGCCGGTGCTGCGCACGCCCTGGATTTCCGCTCGGTCGGTCCCGGCCCGGCGGTGATGTACGACGCACCCGCGCCGAAGGCGCGCAAGCTGTATGTTGCGCCGCCGGGCATGCCGGTCGAGATCGTCGTCAGCACCGGTGAATGGAGTCGCGTGCGCGACGCCGCCGGCGAACTGGCGTGGATCGAGAACAAGGCGCTGTCGGACAAGCGCATGCTGGTGGTGGAGGTCGCGCAGGCGAACGCGCGCCGCAGCGCGGCCGATTCCGCGCCGGTCGCCTTCTCCGTCACCCGGGGCGTGCTGCTCGAACTGGCCAGCCCGATCGCCTCGGGCTGGATCAAGGTGCGCCATCGCGACGGCGACGTCGGCTTCCTGAAGGCCGAAGAAGTCTGGGGCGAATGAACATTTCCATCCTGGGCGCCGGTGCCTGGGGCACCGCGCTGGCGATCGCGCTGGCGCCGCGCCAGCCGGTGCTGCTGTGGGGCCGCGATACCGACGCGATGGCGGCGCTGTCTGCCGGGCGCGAAAATCGCCGCTACCTGCCCGGCCTGCCTTTTCCCGCCGAACTGCAACTTTCGTCCGACTTGCCGGCCGCGGTCGCGCATGCGCGCGACGGCGTGCTGATCGTCGCGACCTCGGTCGCCGGCCTGCGGCCAATGCTGCATGCGCTGCGCCCGCTGGACGTGCCGAACGTCGTCTGGCTGTGCAAAGGCTTCGAGCAGGGCAGCGCGCTGCTGCCGCATCAGGTCGCGCAGCAGGAGCTGGGCGAGACGGTGCCGGTCGGTGCGCTGTCAGGACCTTCATTCGCGCAGGAGACTGCGCGCGGCCTGCCATGCGCGCTGACGATCGGCTCGCGCAGCGCCGAACTGCGCCGCGCCGTCGTGGCGGCGGTGCATGGCGCGAACATTCGCGTTTACTCGACCGATGACCTGGTCGGCGTCGAGGTTGGCGGCGCGGTGAAGAACGTGCTGGCGATCGCCACCGGTATCGGTGACGGCCTTGGCCTCGGCATGAATGCGCGCGCGGCGCTGATCACCCGCGGGCTGGCCGAAATCAGCCGGCTTGGTATTGCCCTCGGCGGCCGCAGCGAGACCTTCATGGGGCTGACCGGCATGGGCGACCTGATCCTCACCTGTACGGGCGACCTGTCGCGCAACCGCCAGGTCGGCCTCGGCGTCGCCGCCGGCAAGTCGCTCGACACCATCGTGGCCGAACTCGGTCACGTCGCCGAAGGCGTGCGCTGCGTGCAGGCGGTGGGTGCGCTGGCACAGCGACTGGGCGTGGCGATGCCCATCGTCGATGCGGTCGCGCGCGTGCTGTTCGCAGGCGAGTCGCCGCAGCAGGCGATACAGCAGCTGCTGGCGCGCGAGGCGCGCGACGAGTCGCTGTAAGCTTTTCCCCTCCTTCCCTTTCTTTGTTCAGTCCGCCGCCACCCTGATCAGGGTCAGCAGCGCGGAGCTGTCTTCTTCCGCGGTAATCGAATGCGGCACGCCGCCGCCGAGGAACAGCAGTTCGCCCGGCCCGAGCGCGATCGCGCGTCCGTGCGCCTGTACCGTCAGCCGGCCCTCAATGCACTGGAGCGTCAGTTCACCGTCAATCTTGTGTTCCGGCACCGAGCGGCCGCGATGCAGCACGCTGCGAATCAGTTCGACATGCGCGGTGCGCACGATCGCTGTCGACATCGCGTCCGGCAAGCGCTCGCGCAATGGACCCACATCGATCACGTCGCCGGAACTGGCATGCGGCAATGACATTCATTTCCCCTGACCGAATCCCTGCTTGACCCATGTCGAGGGCAAAAATTCCGTGTGCCGAATAATCGCTGAATCCGGCGCAAGCATTTTCCGCTTCACACCGGCGGCGGCACTTTCCGGTGAAGCGCCAGTCAGAAACTTGTTGTCCGGCGTTTCGATTTCCACGGTTCGGCAAAGGATCTATGCGGCAGGCATTTCACGGTTCGGCTGTACGTATGCGCGGCTTCACGCTGATCGAGATCATGGTGGTCGTCGTGATCATGGGCGTGCTTGCAGCACTGGTGGTGCCGCGGCTGATGGGCCGCACCGATGATGCGCGCATCCTTGCTGCGCGGCAGGACATCGCGACACTGATGCAGGCGCTGAAGTTGTACCGGCTCGACAACCAGCGTTATCCGACCACCGAGCAGGGCCTGCAGGCACTGGTCACGCGGCCGGCGATGGCCCCGGTACCGCCCAACTGGAAGACCGGCGGCTACCTCGACCGCCTCAATCGCGATCCCTGGGGCAATGCCTATCAGTATCTGTCGCCGGGCACGCATGGCGAAATCGACCTTTTTTCGTATGGCGCTGACGGCAAGCCCGGCGGCACGGGCAATGATGCGGACATCGGTTCATGGGAATGAACGGCGTCCTCCCTGCCGGCGGCAGCGCGGTTTCACGCTGCTCGAATTGCTGGTGGTGCTGGTGATCGTCGGCATCATGCTCGGCGCAGTCGCGCTGAATGCGGCGCCGGGCGACCGGCAGGTGCTGCAGAACGAGGCGCAGCGGATCGCGCTGTTGCTGCAGCTTGCGCGCGACGAAGCGATCGTGCGCAACCAGCCGGTCGCGTTCGAGGCCGACGACTATCGTTATCGCTTCCTGATTCGTCGTGGCAGCCAGTGGAGCGCGCTGGGCGGCGACGAGCAATTGCGCGAGCGCGCCTACCGGCGTGCGCCGCTGACGTTGCAACTTCAACCGTCCGCAGGCGGCCGGCTGCCGCTGCGCATCGTGTTTGGCCGCGAGCCGGTCGACAAGGCATTCGCGCTGACGCTGTCGTCCGGCGGCGACAGCGCGACGATACGCGCTGACGGCATCGGCAATTTCCGGGTCGAGTGAGATGGCGTCGCGATCACCATGCAGCGCAGCGCCGGCGGGCTTTACCCTGCTCGAGGTGCTGGTCGCGCTGGTGATCGTCGGTACCGCGCTGGCCGCGAGCCTGCGCGCCATCGGCAGCCTGACGCAAAACAGCAGTGACCTGCGCGCGGCGATGATGGCGACCTGGTCCGCCGAGAACCGGCTCACGCAGATACGCCTGGCGCACGAGTGGCCGCCGCTCGGCGGCCGCGCCTTCGATTGCGCGCAGGGCGAGCTGGCGCTGCGCTGCGAAGAGCAGATCGTCGCCACGCCGAACCCGGCGTTCCGCCGCGTCGAGGTGGCCGTCGTGGACGGCAGCGGCCGTCGCATCATCATGCTGTCGCAAGTGGTGCCGAATGCGCTGTGAACGCCGACAGGCAGTCCGGCGGCAGCGCGGCCTGACGCTGGTCGAATTGCTGGTCGCCGTCGGCGTGCTCGCCTTCGTTGCCGTGCTCGGCTGGCGCGGGCTTGATTCGATCACCCGAGCGCGCACCGCGCTGAATGCGGACCTTGCGCAGACGCGCGGCCTGCAGCTGGCGTTCGCGCAGTGGCAGACCGATTGCGCGAACGCGGTCGACGCCAACACGCTGGCCGGACGCACGCCGCTGGCGATCGATGCCGCGCGCGTGACGATCGCGCGGCGCGTGCAGCCGGAGGCGCAAGCCGGCGCGCTGCAGCTGGTCACCTGGCGGCTGCGCGACGGCGTGCTCACGCGCGAAGAGTCGCCGCCGACGCGCGACCTGACCCGGCTCGATCAGGCCTGGCAGTTCGCGCAGGCCGGCGGTGCGCATGCGCTGCGGCTGCAGGACGGCGTGCAGGCGATGCAGCTGCGCGTCTGGACTGACGACGGCCGCGGCTGGCGCGGCTGGGAGCAGATGGCCGCCGGCATCGTCTCGCGCGGCGCGCTGATGAACCCGCGCGCCGGTACCACCGCGATGCAGACCGACTGGCGCGGGCTTGAGGTGTCGCTGCAGATGGCCGGCCGCGAGCGTCCGCTGACCAAGGTCTTCATGCTGGGGGCGACATGAGCGTACGCAGGCGCATGCGGCCACGCAGCCGTGGCGTGGCGGTCGTCACCGCGCTGCTGCTGACGACACTGGCGATCACCATCGTCGCCAGCCTGTTCTGGCAGCAGCAGGTGCAGGTGCGCTCGATCGAGAACCAGCGCCTGCAGCTGCAGAAGCAGTGGGTGCTGCGCGGCGCGCTCGACTGGGCGCGCCTGATCCTGCGCGAAGACGCCAAATACTCGGTCACCGATGACCTCAATGAGCCGTGGGCCGTGCCGCTGTCGGACACGCGGCTGGATCGCTATGTGGAGTCGGCCGCGCTGCGCGGCGACGCCGGCAGTGCGGTGCTGTCCGGCGCGATACAGGATGCGCAGGCGCGGCTGAACCTGTCGGGGCTGGCCACGCAGGGCCGGGTGAATCCGGACGCGATACAGGCGTTCGAGCGGCTGCTGGCGTCGCTGCGGCAGGACCCGGGACTGGCGCGCGCGGCCGCGCAGCAAGTTGCCGACAGCGAGCGTGCCGCGATTTCCGGCACTGCCGGCGAGCCGCGCCCGATCGGCTTCGTGCAGGTCGATGACCTGCTGGCCGTGCCCGGTTGCACGCCGGCCGTGCTCGATGCGATCCGTGAGCAGGTGGTGTTCCTGCCGGCCGCCACGCCGGTCAATGCCAATACGGCGTCGGCCGAGGTGCTGGCCGCGCAGCTGCCGGGGCTGTCGCTGGCCGATGCGAATGCGCTGGTGACGGCGCGCAAGGGCGCAAGCTTCCGCGACCTGGCTGACCTGGCCGCGCGGCTGCCGGGCCGGCCGGCGTCGGTCGATCCGGCGCTGTTCTCGGTCGGCAGCGCCTATTTCCTCGTCACCGGGCGAGTGACGATACGGCAGGCGACGCTGCAGCTGCAGGCGCTGGTCGAGCGCACCGGCGCGGCGACCCACCTGCTGTGGATGCGCGAGGCCTGAGATGGCGCGCCTGATGCCGGCGACCACGCTCTACCTGCGCCTGCCGCAGCGCAGCGCGCAGTTGCCGGCCGAACCGCTGCAGTTGTCGCTGCCTTTCGCGTGGGCGCTGCGCGGGCGGCTGCAGCGCGCCGACACGGCCACGCTGGCGGCACTGTCGCCGCTGCTTGCGCAGGCGGCGCGCGTGGTGCTGCTGCTGGCGGCGAGCGACGTGACGCTGTTGCGGTTGACGGTGCCGCCGCTGCCGGCAGCGCGCCTGCAGGCGGCATTGCCGGCCCTGGTCGAGGACCGCGTGATCGGCGACCCGGAGGACTGCGCGATCGCCGCCGGCCCCGAGGTCGAGGGCCAGCGCACGATCGCCATTGCCGACCGCGCGTGGCTGCAGCGCTGGCTCGATGCGCTGCGCCAGCTCGGCGCGCGCCGCATCGCCGCGCTGCCGATGTCGCTGTGCCTGCCGCTGCCGGCCGGGCGCGTGTCGGCGGCGCTGCTCGACCTGCCGGGCGCACCGGAGCTGGCGGTGCGCACGTCCGCCGACGAAGGCCTGGGGCTGCCAATAGCGGCCGGCGACGCGGCAGGGCTGCTCGACGAGGTGCCGGCCCTGCTCGCGACCCTCACCGGCGGCAGCGCAGTCCGGCTGTCGGTGCCGGCTGCGCAGGCGGGCCTGTTCCACGCCTGGTCGGCAGAGCATCCGGACAGCGGCATCGAAGTGGTCGACGAAGACTGGCGCATCTGGATCGACGGTGCGGGTCAGGCAGGCGTCGACCTCGCCGCCGGCGTGGCTGCCGCGCCCGGGGAGCGAATCGACTGGCTGCGCTGGCGCTGGCCGTTGCGGCTGGCGTTGGCCTGCCTGCTGCTGAACGTCATCGCGCTGAACGCGGACTGGTGGCGCCTGCGCAGCGAGGGGCGTGCGCTGGAGGACGAGATGGCCACGATCTACCGGCGCGCCTTTCCCGGCGAACCGGCGGGACAGGAGCCGCTGGCGCAGATGCGGCAGAAGGTCGCGGCGGCGCGGCAGGCGGCCGGCGAGTTCGCGGCCGGCGATTTCCTTCCGCTGGCGGCCGCACTCGGCGAGGCGTGGACCGAAGCCGGCAATGATCCGCGCGCAATCGCCGCGCTCGAATACCGCGATGCCACGCTGAATGTGCGGCTGCGCCCCGGTGCGCAGGTGTCGCTCGACGCAATGGCGGCGGCGCTGGCTGCGCGCCGGTTGTCAGCCACGCCGTCGGCAGCCGATCCGTCGCTGTGGCAGGTCAGGAGCGCGCCCTGAACGCCGCGCGCCGCTTCTGGACCGAACGCAGCCTGCGCGAGCGGCGCATCCTCGCGGTCGGTGCCGCCCTGCTCGGCTTGCTGCTGTGCTGGCTGCTGCTGGTCGAACCGGCGCTCGACGGGCGCGCGTACTGGCGGCAGCG
>CAYZXP010000004.1:14172-41266 GCA_964482415.1 uncultured Bifidobacterium sp.
GCTGGCTGCTGCTGGTCGAACCGGCGCTCGACGGGCGCGCGTACTGGCGGCAGCGGCTGCCGGCGCTGCGTGCGGAGCGGGCGCAGATGCAGGTGCTCGCGCAGCAGGCGTCGGCCGCACCGCCGCCGCGTACCGTCCCGCCGCCGGACCGGCCGTCGCTCGAGCGCAGCCTGGCCGGCGCCGGCCTCAAGCCGCAGGCACTGACGGTGGCCGACGCCCTGGTGCGCGTGAAACTGGCCGATGTGTCTTTCTCCGCGCTGGCCGACTGGCTGCAGCAGTCGCAGCGCGACGCGCGGCTGGCGGTGACGGAAGCGACGGTCAATGCGCGAGAGCGCATCGATCGTGTCGATGCGACGCTCGCGCTGCGCCGTCCCTGATGGGGCGTCCTTTGCGCTGGATCGCGCTCGCGCTGGCCGCCGCGCTGGTCGCCGCGCTGGCGAGCCTGCCGGCCGCCTGGCTGGCGCCCTGGCTGGAGCGACAGACCGGCGGCCGCCTGTCGCTCGGCGACCCGCAGGGCAGCGTCTGGGGCGGCTCCGCGTTCATTGGCGTGGCCGGCAGCGGCGACGAACCGCTGGTGCCGCTGCTGCCGGGGCGCTTCCGCTGGCGGCTGTCGCCGCTGGCGCTGGTGGGCATCGTCGAGGCCAGCGTGCAGAACCCGCGCGCGCTGTCGGCACCGGTCGGCCTTCGCGGCAGCTGGCGCCGCTGGGAGGTCGGCGACGGCAGCATCGTGCTGCCGGCCGAGCGGCTTGCCGCGCTGGGCGCACCGCTGAACACGATACGGCCCTCCGGCCAGATGCGGCTGTCGTGGACGGGGCTGGTGCTGGAGCGTTCGGCTGCCGGCCTGCAGGCCGACGGCCGCATGCAGCTCGACCTGACCGAGGTCGCGTCGGCCTTGTCTCCGGTCAAGCCGCTCGGTGCCTATCGCATGCGGTTTGACTGGCAAGGGGGCGCGGCGCGCGTCGATCTGAAAAGCTTGTCGGGGCCGCTGCTGCTGGAGGGGCGCGGCACGCTCATCGACGGCCGCCTGCAGTTCTCCGGGCAGGCATGGGCAGAGGAAGGCGAAGAACCAAGGCTGGCGATCCTGCTGAACCTGCTCGGGCAGCGGCGCCAGGTGGGCAACCGCAACGTGATCGCGCTCGAATTCCGATGAAAAAAATCTCGCATGTCTGGCAGTCCGCGCACGCCGCAGCGCTTGCTTCGCTGGTGATGCTGGCGTCCCTTGCGCCGGTGCTGGCGCCGCCGGCCGCCGCGCAGGAGCCGGGTGAAAACCGCGCGACGCTGAATTTCGTCGGCGCCGACATCGAGTCGGTGGTGCGCGCAATCGGTCACTTCACCGGCAACACCTTCGTGATCGACCCGCGCGTGAAGGGCACGATCAACCTGGTGTCGGAAAAGCCGGTGACAAAGGCGCAGGCCTTCGAGATGCTCGGCTCGGTGCTGCGGCTGCAGGGCTATGCGATGGTGCGCACGCAGGGCTTCGTGAAAGTCGTGCCCGAAGCGGACGCGAAGCTGCAGGCGTCGCCGGTCCAGGTCGGCAAGCTGCGCGGCGACCAGATCGCGACCCGCATCTTCCACCTGAACCACGAGAGCGCGACGGCGCTGGTGGCCGTGCTGCGCCCGCTGATCTCGCCGAACAACACGATCGCGGCCGACCCCGGCAACAACACGCTGGTGGTCACTGACTACGTCGACAACCTGAACCGGCTGGCGCGCATCATTGCATCGCTCGATACGCCGGCGATCGGCGATCTTGATGTGGTGCGCATCGAGCATGGCATCGCGATCGACCTCGCCGTCACCATCAATCGCCTGCTCGACACCGGCGGCGCGGCCGGTCAGGGCGATGCGGGGCGCCTGCTGGTGCTGGCCGACGCGCGCACCAACTCGCTGATCATTCGCGCGCCCACGGCCGCGCGCGCCAACCTCGCGCGCACGCTGATTGCGAAGCTGGACCGCCCGACGACGCTGCCCGGCAACGTGCATGTGGTGTACCTGCGCAATGCGGAGGCGACGCGGCTGGCGCAGGTGCTGCGCGCGGTGATTGCCGGCGAGTCCGGCGCATCCACGCCGGTCGCATCGCCGCAGCAGCCGGCCGCCCAGCCGGCCGGTGCGCAGCAGGCGGCGGGACTGCAGGCGCCGCCGTCATCGCCGGCACCGCAGCAGGGGCCGTTGCCGACCGGCGGCGCGGCCGGCTTCATCCAGGCCGACCCGGCAACCAACACGCTGATCATTACCGCGAACGAGCGCGTGTACCGCAACCTGCGCGCCATCATCGACCAGCTTGATGCGCGCCGCGCGCAGGTCTATGTCGAGTCGCTGATCGTCGAGATCAGCGCCGACCGCGCAGCCGAACTCGGCATACAGTGGGCCGGCCTGTCCGGCGACGGCAGCAGCAGCTACCGCGTCGGCGTGCTGACCGGCTTCTCGACGCAGGGCAACAACCTGGTGCAGCAGGCAGTGTCCGTGCTCGGCCCGAACCGCGTGCCCCTGCCGCCGGGCAATGGCCTGACGGCGGGCATCTTCAAGCAGAACAGCGCCGGCCAGCTCGGGCTGGGGATGCTCGCACGCGCGCTGGAGACGAATGCGAAGGCCAACATCCTGTCGATGCCCAACCTGATCACGCTCGACAACGAGGAGGCGCGCATCATCGTCGGCCAGAACGTTCCCTTCATCACCGGCCAGTTCACCACGCCGGCCTCCGGCGGCACGGCCGGCGTGAACCCTTTCCAGACCATCGAGCGGCGCGACATCGGCCTGTCGCTGCGGGTGCGGCCGACGATTTCCGAAGGCGGCACCGTGAAGATGGCGATCTATCAGGAGACCTCGAACATTCAGCAGTCGACCGCGTCCGGCCTGATCACCAGCAAGCGCTCGATCGACACCAATGTGCTGGTCGACGACGGCCAGATCATCGTGCTCGGCGGTCTGATCGAGGACACGATTTCGGATTCGGTCGAGAAGGTGCCGGGCCTCGGCGACATTCCCGTGCTCGGCTACCTGTTCCGCTACCAGTCGAAGCGGCGCACCAAGACCAACCTGATGGTGTTCCTGCGCCCGACCGTGATCCGCAGTGACGAGCAGAGCGTCGCGGTCGCGTCGGACCGCTATGACTACATCCGCGGCGCGCAGCAGGGCGTGCTGCCGTATCCGAACGTGCTGCTGCCGCGGGATGACGCGCCGCAGTTGCCGCCGCTGGATGGTGGCCGCCCGGTCGGCGGCGCGATGCTGAACCGCGAGCCGCGCCCGCCGGCAGCGGCGCCGCCGTCCGGCATGCAACCTTCGGCGCCGCCCGAGGTCTTTCCGGTGGAGCCACCAGTGATCAACCAGCGTTGAGCGGCGGCTGTTGCGCCTACCCCTTGAACGGATGAATCCATGAACGCAGTCATGCACGATCCGCGGCTGTTGCCGTTTTCCTTTGCACGCGACTTCGGCGTGCTCGCGCAGGCCGGCGAAGCCGACGGCGCCGTCGATGTCTGGGTGTCTGATGCGACGTCGCCGGCGGCGGTCGCCGAGGTCGGCCGCCGCTTCGGCCGCGTGCGCCTGAATCCGCTGCCGCGCGAGCAGCTCGAAAGCGCCATCGCGAAGGCGTATGCGGGCGCCGGCGGCGATGCCGCGCAGGTGGTGGATGAAGTCGAGTCCGACCTTGACCTCGCGCGGCTGATGCAGGAAATGCCGGCGGTCGAAGACTTGCTGGAGTCGGCTGACGATGCGCCGGTGATCCGCATGATCAATGCGCTGCTGACGCAGGCGCTGCGCGAGGGCGCATCCGACATTCACATCGAGCCGTTCGAGCAGGTGTCGGTGGTGCGCTTTCGCATCGACGGCCGGCTGCGCGACGTGGTGCGGCCGAAGCGCGCGATCCATGCGGCGCTGATCTCGCGCATCAAGATCATGTCGCAGCTCGACATTGCCGAGAAGCGGCTGCCGCAGGATGGCCGCATCACGCTGCGCGTCGGCGGCAAGCCGGTCGACGTGCGCGTGTCGACGCTGCCGACCGGGCATGGCGAGCGCGCGGTGCTGCGCCTGCTCGACAAGGAAGGCGGTCGCATGGACCTGCAGCACCTTGGCATGAGCGATGCGACGCGGCGGCAGTTCGACCGCCTGATTGCGCAGCCGCACGGCATCGTGCTGGTCACCGGGCCGACCGGTTCCGGCAAGACCACCACGCTGTATGCGGCGCTGTCGCGGCTGAATTCGCCGTCGACCAATATCCTGACCGTCGAGGACCCGATCGAATACGAACTGCCCGGCGTCGGCCAGACGCAGGTGAACGCGCGCATCGACATGAGCTTCGCGAAGGCGCTGCGCGCGATCCTGCGACAGGATCCGGACGTGATCATGATCGGCGAGATCCGCGACCTCGAGACCGCGCAGATCGCGGTGCAGGCGTCCCTTACCGGCCACCTCGTGCTGGCCACGCTGCACACGAATGACGCCGCAGCGGCCGTCACGCGGCTGCTCGACATGGGCATCGAGCCCTTCCTGCTGTCGTCGTCACTGATCGGCGTCGTCGCGCAGCGGCTGGTGCGCAAGTTGTGCGTGCATTGCCGCCACTTCGACGGCAGCGCGTGGCAGGAAGTCGGCTGCGACCGCTGCGGGCACACCGGATATCACGGGCGCGTCGGCATCTACGAACTGCTGCTGACCACCGGGCAGATCCGCGCGCAGATCCATGACCGCGCATCGGAAGCGGCGATACGCGCGACCGCGCAGCGCGACGGCATGCAGACGATGCGCGAGGATGGCGAACGCTGGCTGCGCGACGGCACGACGACGGCGGCCGAACTGCTGCGGGTGACGAAGGAGTAAGCGACCATGCCGGCCTTTCGCTATGAAGCCGTTGACGCCGCGGGCAGCGCCAGCAAGGGCGTGCTGCAGGCCGACAGCCCGCGCGCCGCGCGCTCGGACCTGCGCGCGCGCGGCCTGCTGCCGGTCGCGCTCGACGCGATTGCCGGCGATGCCGATGCCCGCGGCCGGCGTGCGTTCTCATTCGGCGACAGGCTGTCGACGGTGGAGCTGGCGCTGTTCACGCGGCAGCTGGCGTCGCTGCTGGAAGCGAACCTGCCGCTCGAACAGGCCTTCGATGCACTGATGGAGCAGGCCGAGCGCCCTTACCTGCGCGACCTGATCGCGGCGATCCGCGCCGAGGTGATGGGCGGTGCGTCCTTGTCAGATGCGCTCGCGCGTCATCCGCGCGATTTCGCCGACATCTACCGTGCGCTGGTGGCCAGCGGCGAGCAGATCGGCCAGCTCGCCGCGGTGCTGTCGCGGCTGGCCGACTATGTGGAGCGGCGTAATGCGCTGGTGCAGAAGGTCAGGCTTGCCTTCACCTATCCGGCGATCGTCACCGTGGTCGCGTTCGCGATCGTGATTTTCCTGCTGACCTATGTGGTGCCGCAGATCGTGTCGGTCTTTGCGAACACGAAGCAGCAGCTGCCCTTTCTCACTGTGATGATGCTGGCGATCTCGGACTTCGTGCGCCACTGGGGCTGGCTGGTCGCGCTGCTGGTCGCGGCGGCGTTCGCGCTGTGGCGGCGCAGCCTGCGCGATCCGGAGGCAAAGATGCGCTGGCATCGCTGGCTGCTGAATGCGCCGCTGCTCGGCCGCTTCCAGCGCAGCCTGAACACGTCGCGCTTCGCCAGTACGCTGTCGATCACGATCAGCTCCGGCGTGCCCATCCTGCGCGCGCTGCAGACCAGCCGCGACACGCTGTCGAATGTGGCGATGCGCCGGCAGGTCGAGGATGCGACCGCGTCGGTGCGCGAGGGCGTGAGCCTGGCGCGCGCGCTCGCGCAGCACCGGCATTTCCCGCCGATGCTGGTGCACATGATCCGTGCCGGCGAGGTCACCGGCGAGCTGCCGGCGATGCTGAACCGCGCCGCGCAGATGCAGGAGCAGGACCTCGAGCGGCGTGCGCTGACCATCGCCGGACTGCTTGAGCCGCTGCTCATTCTCGCCATGGGCGTGGTGGTGCTGCTGATCGTGCTGGCGGTGCTGATGCCCATCATCGAAATCAACCAGCTGGTGCGCTGAGACCATGCAGCGCGCACCCGCCTTCCTCGCCCTGCTGCTGTTCGCTGCGCTCTGCGCGTCGCTTGCCTACTGGCTGCTGCAATGGTTTGCGCCGGCGCCGCGCGCGGTCGCTGCGCCGCCCGAGACGGCGCGCGCGATGCCGCCGGTGGCGGCGGCATCGGCGCTGTTCGGCGGCCGCGCGCAAGACAGCGGCGGCGCGCAGGTACAGCTGCGCGGAATACTGCAGGCGGGAAAGGCGAGCGTGGCGATCATCGCGGCCGAAGGCAAGCCGGCGCGTGCGCTGGGGGTCGATGCGGAAGTTTTGCCGGGCCTGACGATCAGGGAGATCGGCGCGCGCACGGTGGTGCTGGCCGGTCGGGGCGCAGAGCGGGAATTGACCTTGCCGGCCTTCGCGGCGCAGGAGGGCGGCACGACGGTGCAAGCGGTGGGTGCGCCTGCGGAGCCGGCGCCAGCGCCGCAGCCACAGCCGGCGGCACCCGCGGCAGCGCAGCCGTCCTCGGCGGGTAGCAGTGAGGGTGGCAGCAGCGCGGCCGGCGCAGGAGGCCGCGCAGGCATCACGCCGGAGCCGCCGCCTGCACGCGGGCAGGCAGGTGCGTCGCAAGGCGTGGTGCCGGTGCTGCCGACGAACCGTGCGGCCGCATTGCCGCCGCAGTCGCCGGCACCGGCAGCGCCGCAGCTGCCGAGGCCGCCGCTGCGCTGATCAGCCGTCGCCGTTCTTCTGCAGCAGCTGCCGGATCAGGTCGCGCTTCTTCGCCTGCCGGTTGGCCGAATTGCTCTTGCGATGCGGGCCGGCCGCGCGTTGTTTCGCCGGCACGGCGACCGGATTGCGCGGCTTGCCCGGCCGCTGCGACGGCTCGACGCGGAACGACAGTTTTTGTCGCTTGGCCAGTGCCTTGTTTGCCATCGCGGCGTCTCGCGTTGATTACAGCACGTAGCGTGACAGGTCTTCGTTGACCGCCAGTTCGCCGAGCTTCGCATCGACATAGGCGGCGTCGATCTGCACCGACTCCGATGCCTGCTCGCCGGCGGCGAACGACACTTCCTCGAGCAGCTTTTCCATCACGGTGTAGAGGCGGCGCGCGCCGATGTTCTCGGTCTTTTCGTTGACCGAGTAGGCGATCTCGGCCAGCCGGCGGATGCCGTCCGGCGCGAAGTTCACGTTCACGTTTTCGGTCGCCAGCAGCGCCTGGTATTGGCGCGTCAGGCAGGCGTCGGTCGAGGTCAGGATGCGCTCGAAATCGGCGATTGCGAGCGACTCGAGTTCGACGCGGATCGGGAAGCGGCCCTGCAATTCGGGGATCAGGTCGGATGGCTTGGCCAGATGAAACGCGCCCGACGCGATGAACAGGATATGGTCGGTCTTGACCATGCCGTACTTGGTGTTCACCGTGGTGCCTTCGACCAGCGGCAGCAGGTCGCGCTGCACGCCGGCGCGCGATACGTCGGCGCCCTGCGCATTCGCGCGAGTGGCAATCTTGTCGATTTCGTCGAGGAACACGATGCCGTTCTGTTCGATGTTGGCGATCGCGCGCTGCTTCAGCTCGTCCTCGTTCACCATCCGCGCGGCTTCTTCGTCGACCAGCAGCTTCATCGCTTCCGCGATCTTCAGCTTGCGCGTCTGCTTGCGCCCGGCGCCGATGCCCGAGAACATCGACTTGATCTGCTCGGTCATTTCTTCCATGCCGGGCGGCGCCATGATTTCCATCTGAGGACGTGCTTCGGCCACGTCGATCTCGATATCCTTGTCGTCGAGTGAGCCCTCGCGCAGGCGCTTGCGGAAGGTCTGCCGCGTCGCGTTCTCGTTCTTGTCCTCGGCCGCCTGTCCGGAAAAGCCGAAGTCGCGCGCCGGCGGCAGCAGCACGTCGAGGATGCGGTCTTCCGCCGCGTCCTCGGCCTGTGCGCGCACCTTGCGCATTTCCTGCTCGCGGGTCTGCTTGATGCCGATCTCGGTCAGGTCGCGGATGATGGTGTCGACATCGCGGCCGACATAGCCGACTTCGGTGAACTTGGTGGCTTCGATCTTGATGAACGGCGCATCGGCGAGCTTGGCCAGGCGACGTGCGATCTCGGTCTTGCCGACGCCGGTCGGGCCGATCATCAGGATGTTCTTCGGCGTGATCTCGTGGCGCAGCGGATCCGGCACTTGCTGACGGCGCCAGCGATTGCGCAGCGCGATCGCGACCGCGCGCTTGGCCTTGCCCTGGCCGACGACATGCTTGTCGAGTTCGGCGACGATTTGTTGCGGTGTGAGGTTCATGATGCGTTTATTCCAGGGTCTCGATGGTCAGCGAGAGATTGGTGTAGATGCACAGCTCGCCGGCGATGGTCAGCGATTTCTTCACGATCTCGGCCGGACCGAGGTCGGTGTTCTCGAACAGCGCCAGCGCGGCGGCCTGCGCGTAGCTGCCGCCGGAGCCGATTGCGCCGACGCCCTGCTCGGGCTCGAGCACGTCGCCGTTGCCGGTGATGATCAGCGTCGACTCGCGGTCGGCCACCAGCAGCATCGCCTCGAGGCGGCGCAGCATGCGGTCGGTGCGCCAGTCCTTGGCCAGTTCGACCGATGCGCGCAGCAGGTTGCCCTGATGGGTCTCGAGCTTGGACTCGAAGCGCTCGATCAGCGTGAATGCGTCGGCAGTGCCGCCGGCGAAGCCGGCCAGCACCTTGCCGTGGAAGAGCTTGCGCACCTTGCGCGCGCTGCCCTTCATCACGACGTTGCCGAGGGTGACCTGGCCGTCACCGCCGAGCGCGACCTGCGCGCCGCGGCGGACCGAGAGAATGGTAGTTCCGTGAAATTGTTCCATGTGATTGCGATCCGGACGCCCGTGGCGCCGGCGCAGGGGCGCGGCCGCTCAGGGCTTGCGATTGATGATCCTCAGGCGGCCGGCGCCGCCGATCAGTTGCAGCAGCGTCGACACGAGGTGGGACATGTCGCGCCATTCTACCGGTTTGCCATCGGCGAGGCGCGTGATCCCGCCCAGCAAGGGCGCGGCCGCGTTGAACTCGACGAGCTGCAGGCGGCTGCAGTCGAGCACGATCCGGGGGTGTTGCTCTGCCTGCGTGCGCAGCCATTCCAGCAGGGCATCGACCGGCCCGGTGATCTCGACCGGCAGCGCCAGCGTGCCGGCCGGTGATGCCGAGTCGGCCTGTGCGGGCAGCAGCGGCGTCGGCGGCGACACTTCATGCGCGACGCTGTAGGCAATGCAGGCATCTTCGTAGTTGCCGGCATCGCCGCTGCTGCGCAAGAGCTCGATCAGTAGTCGCCACAGGCTCTCGCCTGTGGTGGCGGGTTCGGCGGCGATCCGGGCGCGCAGCAGCGCCGCCAGCGCAGGCGCGGGCGAGAGTTCGATCCGGCGCTCGTCGGTGAGCCAGCGCTCGAACATCTTCAGCAGCAGCGAGCAGCCTTCGGCATCGGCGTCGGTCACGCCGCCGAGATCAATGCGGAAGGCGGCGTGCGGCTGCGCCAGCTGGTCGAAGCGGGCCAGCGCGGGCGCGGCGCTGCCGGACAGCTTGCCACGGTAGGCGAGCACGGGTGCGGCCACTGCGTCGGCCGGCAGGGGCGTCCGCCATTGCGGCGGCGAAGTTTCGAAGCGCTGCGCATAGCGCAGCGCGAGTTCCTCGTACTGCGACTGGCTGCCGGTGGCACAGGCCAGTTCGAGCAGCATGGTCCAGGCCACCGTTTCGTGGTCAGAGCCGGTGCGTTGCTCCACCGCCTCGAGCAACAGGCTGGAGGCCGCCAGTGGCTGGCGGCTCGCATGCAGCAGCGACGCCTCTTCGATGCGCTGGGCCAGCAGCGCGGCCGGATCGGCCGGCAGGGGTGCCGGCGCGCAGGCGTCGAGTTCGGCGCGGATTTCGGATTCGATGGCATCGATCTTGCGCGCCGTTTCGCGTGCTGCGGCCGGCGACGGTGGCGCCTCGCGCACATGGCGCACAGGCAGGGTTCCCGGCTTGCTGAACAGTTGGAAGAACTTCATGGGCGCCCCGGCTTCGCGAGAGAAGTACGATGCGCGGCACATTAACCGCTTGCCGAGGCTGCTTTGGGCACTGCAGGCGGGCATGGCTGCCGACCGACGCCGCAAGCGCCGGCCGACGGGATCCTGCGTGGCATGAACCCGACACTGCACTGTGTACGAACTGCGCCGCCGGGTGCGCCGGACGCGACGCACCCGCTTGCGCTGCGTTCAGAAACGCGCGCGCACGCCCAGCATCAGGCTGCGGCCGGGTTGCGGCACGTAGTCTTTCAGCAGTGACGTGGACAGGCGAATGTCTTCGTTCAGCAGGTTGCGCGCGAGCAGGAACCAGGTCAGGTCGGTCGTGCCGAAACGCTGCACGCGAGACACGCTGGCGTCCACGCGCGTGTAGGCGCGCGTAGCGGTCTCGTCGGAGATGTCGGGGCTCGCAATGCGGTTTTGCGCGCTGGCGTGCAGCACGGTCAGCGAAGAGCGCCAGAGCGGGTCCTGATAGCCAATCGTGATGCCGGTGCGTGAGGCCGGTTGCAGCGGCAGGTTGCCGAGGCCGTCCAGCTTGCCGCGCGAACTGTCGGCGAAGACGCGGCCGTACCAGCCAGTTTCATACAGGTTGTAGCTGAGGTCGGCCTCGTAGCCGCGCAGTGTTGCATCGGCCTGGCGGAAGCTGCGCTCGCGAACCGCATCGCAGCTGCCGTCGGCAGGCAGGCCGCTGTCCTGGCAGACATCGCCGCCGAGCGCGCCATAGATGAAATCCTTGATCTTGTTCTGGAAGATGTTGGCCTTCCAGCGCAGGCGATCAGCATTTTTCTGCAGCGACAGTTCGATGTTGTTCGAGGTTTCCTTGCGCAGGCTGGCGTCGCCCTTGTCGAAGGTCTCGGTCGGATGATGCATGCCGCCCGAATACAGCTCTTCGGCGGTGGGTGCGCGTTGCGCGATGGATCCGGTTGCGCCGACCGCATAGCCGGGCACGAAGGTCCACAGCGCACCGATCGAGCCGGACGCCAGCGTGAAGTCACGCGCGCGCTCGCTGTCGGGGCGGCGCTCTGCCTGTTCGACGCGCATGCCGGCGCTGATGCGAACGTCGCCGAAATCCTTTTCCTCGACCGCGAACGCGGCCACCGACGACGAGCGCGTACGCGGAACCGTCGGCGCTACCGATGGGTCATCGACGTTTCGCGCTTCGACGCGGGCGTTGTCGGTCTGCACGCCGAGCTTGCCGCGCCAGCCTGCCAGCGGCAGGTGGCTCAGTTCCCAGCGCGACTCGAACGAGCGGTTCGTGAACTTCACATGCGGGTCGCGGCCGTCCTCGAGTTCGGTGTGCTGGTAATCGTTGTGACCGAGCTTGATGCGTAGCGCATCAAAGCCGGGCAGCGGGGATTTCACGAGGCTGTCGACATCGAAGCGGAACTGGCTGAGGTCGATTTTCGAATTTTCGTCACGGCCGTGGATGCCGTACAGCCTGTCGGTCTGCCCGATCGACGCGCCGACATGGCCCCACGATTCCACCAGCGTCGCGCCGAAGCCGAGGCTGTCTTCGCGGTTGCCGGAGAAGGACAGCTTGCCGCGGTCGCCGCTGCCGTCGACTGCGCTGTTGCCGGGGATGCGGTAGTCGCCGGCACGCAGCATGCTGCCGTCGATATGCAGTCCGATCTTGCCGGCAGAACGGTCGGCGCTGAACGCGAACAGGGCGCTGTCGTCGGCGCTGCCGCCGCGCAGCTCGACCTCGCCGGTCGCCTGCGGTTCGAGCTGCGTGGGTATGCGGCCGTTGACGATGTTGACCGCACCGCCGATCGCCCCCGAGCCGTACAGCAGCGTGGCCGGGCCGCGCAGGATTTCGATTTGCTGCGCGCTGAGGGCGCTGGTGCCGACCGCATGGTCATTCGAGATCGACGACAGGTCGCCGCTGCCCATGCCGTTCTGCAGGATCTTGATGCGCGGGCCTTCGAGCCCGCGAATGATGGGGCGCGATGCGCCGGCGCTGAAGCCGGACGCATTCACGCCGGGCTCGCGCATCAGGGTGTCGCCGAGCGAGCCGCCGAGCTTGTCGCGCATGTCGTCGCCGGACAGCACGCGCGCCGGCGTCAGGATGGCAGCCCCTTCATTTGAGCCGAACGGGTCGGCTGTCACGACCACGGGGGCGAGGGTCTTGGTCGCTTCTTGCGCGTGTGCGCCGCCCGACAGTGCGCACAGCACGGCGCTGGCGAGCACGGACTTCTGGAAAGCCATGGATGTCTCCGCAGATGATGAACACGAACCGCTGCCGGCATCATGCGGACAGCGGACTGACTGCAAGCGTCAGGCGTTCAGCGGAGGCGCGCGCGAACTGAAATGGGCGGTGAAAAGGCGGTGCCAGCCAGCGCGCAGCGGCAGCGCAACCGGCCCCTGCTCAAGTGGCGTGAAGACCGGAATGAAACTGGCCGTCGGCAGGCCGGCGCCGAGCGTGGCCGCATCGAGCGCGGCGCACACCCCGGAGGCTTTCTGGTGGTCTGGAAGGCCGACCGTCTTGACAGCCGTCGCCCTGGCCTCCGGAAGGAGGTTGCCGTGCGCGACTGCATGACCGAAGCCGAGCCACTGCGAAAACAGCAGGCTCAGCATCAGCGTCAGTGCCAGCCAGCTGCGGCGGCGATCGGTTCTCGGCATGGTCGGCGTCATCCGGCCGGGGGTAAAGGTTATGGCAAGGCTAACGATCTTAGCCCAAAAACAAAGCCCCCGCCATTGGGCGAGGGCTTGTCCGGAACAGGCGTGCGACAGATGTCAGTCGCCGTACAGCTTTTGCTTCAGCTCGCGCCTTTGCTGTGCTTCGAGCGACAGCGTCGCGGTCGGCCGTGCGAGCAGGCGGGGGATGCCGATCGGCTCGCCAGTCTCTTCGCACCAGCCATAGTCGCCGCCTTCGATCGCCTGCAGCGACTGCTGCACTTTCTTCAGCAGCTTGCGCTCGCGGTCGCGCGTGCGCAGTTCGAGCGCGTGCTCTTCTTCGATGGTCGCGCGATCGGCAGGATCGGGAACCAGCACGGTCTCGCGCAGGTGTTCGGTCGTCTCGTCGGCGTTCTTCAGCAGGTCTTTTTCGAGCTGCTGCAGGCGCGCCTTGAAGAACGCGAGCTGCGCCGGGTTCATGTAGTCCTTCTCGTCCATCGCGAGGATCTGTTCCTCGGTGAGGAGGGCGCCGTCGTTGACGGTCGTCTTCGAAGTCTTGGAATTGGTTGCCACGTCGCTAGCTCTCGTAACTACGAATCGGTGAATTTTACCCGCAGGACTTGCTACGGCCTTGTCGCCGCGCAGCCTGCCCCCGAAGGAACTGGCCTGCCTTGGGCTTGCTTTAGCCGGCGGCTATTGTAATCGCATTGTCCGCCCGCCCGGCAAGCTTTGCATGATTTTTAATTTATTTCGCAGAAGGAAGCCAGTTACGGTACGTTGGACGCCTGCTGCGCGAATTTTCAATCTTGCATTGCCGCGCTGCCGTTCGGCTCCAGGCATTGCTCCAGCCCGGCGATGAATACGTCTTTTGGCAGGTTTTGGCCGATGAAGACGATTTTGCTGCCGCGTGCCTCGCCCTCTCCCCACGGCGCGCCCAGGTCGCTGCCCATGGTCTGGTGCACGCCCTGGAAAATCACCTTGCGCGAGGACCCCTGCAGCCACAGCACGCCCTTGTAGCGCAACATCCGCGGGCCGTACACCTGAATCAGGCTGCCGATGAATTCTTCCAGCTGCGCCGGATTGAACGGGCGATCGCTGCGGAAAACAAAGGCGGCGATTTCGTCAGTATGGCCGCCGGCCGCATGGCCGTGTGCATGTGCGTGGCCATGGTGATGATCGCCATGACCATGATGATCATGGTCGCAGTGCTCGCCGCATTCGTGGCCGTGTTCTTCCTCCTGCAGGAAGTCGGGGTCGATCTCGAGCCGTTCGTTCAGGTTGAAGCCGCGAATGTCGAGGATTTCCGAGATCGGCACCTCGCCGAAATTCGCGCGCACGATCGGCGCGCGCGGATTGATCCGCTTGAGCCGGGTTTCCAGTCCGGCGACCTGCTCGTCACCGACGAGGTCCGTTTTCGACATCAGCATGCGGTCGGCAAAGCCCACCTGGCGTTGCGCTTCCTGGAAGCGGTCGAGCTGCTGCATTGCATTGCTTGCGTCGATCACGGTGATGACGCCGTCGAGCAGATACGAGGTGCCGACATCCTCATCCATGAAGAAGGTCTGTGCGACCGGCCCCGGGTTGGCGAGGCCGGTGGTTTCGATCACCACGCGATCGAATTGCAGCGCACCGTCGCGCCGCTTCTGTGCCAGCTGGCCGAGCGCGACGATCAGGTCGCCACGCACCGTGCAGCAGACACAGCCGTTGCTCATCTCGACGATCTGTTCGTTGCTGTCCTGGACCAGGATTTCGTTATCGATGTTCTCTTCGCCGAACTCGTTCTCGATGACGGCGATTTTCATGCCATGCTGCTCGTTCAGGATGCGGTTCAGCAGCGTGGTCTTGCCTGCGCCGAGGAAGCCGGTGAGGATGGTGGCGGGGATCAGTGACATGGACGTAAGGCTCGAATCAATTGAGTGTAGATGAAGGCTGCTGGCCGCGTTTCAAGTGGCGCCGCCCTGCTTTTTGGCGCGCGGATGCGCGGCGTCGTAGACCTGAGCGAGTCGCTGGAAATCCAGCGAAGTATAGACCTGGGTTGACGCGATCGACGCATGGCCGAGCATTTCCTGCACCGCGCGCAAGTCGCCGGAGGATTGCAGCACATGCGAAGCGAATGAGTGCCTCAACATATGCGGATGCACATCGGCGGGAATGCCGAGCGCCTGTGCATGCGCCTTGACGCGCTTCTGCACTTCGCGCGGCGAGATGCGGTGGCCGCGTGCGGACAGGAACAGCGCGCGCGCGTCGGAAGGCGGCGCGGGGCGGGCGACGCCGGCACGCACCGCCAGCCAGTCGCGCAATGCGGCGATGGCTGCGGTTCCGACCGGGACGCTGCGCCGTTTGCTTCCCTTGCCAGTGACGATCACTTCAGCCGCGTCAAGGTCGAGCCAGCCGGAAGATTCGTAACCGTCCTCTTTCGCGTGCCGACAATCGAGCCCGGTCAGTTCGGATACCCGCAGTCCGCTCGAATACAGCAATTCGAACATGGCCCGGTTGCACAGCGCCCGCGCGGACTCGCTGTCGGCCGGCGAGGCGCTGCCGGAGACCAGCTTCACCGCATCGTCGACGCCAAGCGCCTTGGGCAGCGATTTCGCACGCCGCGGCGGCTTTACGCCATCGACCGGATTGGCAGGCAAGCCCTGTTCCAGTGCGAGCCAGCCGAAAAAGCTGCGCCATGCCGACAGCTTGCGTGCAATCGACGTCGGCGCAAGCCCGCGCGCATGTAGCTGGCTGGCGAAGCGACGCACATCGAAAGGCGTCAGGCTGGTCAGGGATGCCTGTGGTTGGGCGGCGACCAGTTCGGCGAGCTGGTGCAGGTCGCGCCGGTAGCTGTCCAGCGTATGGGCAGACAACTTGCGCTGGATCTGCAAGTGCTTCAGGTAGCCGGCAAAGTCCGGCATGTTGCCGGGGGTGCTCATGGTCTCAGGCAGTCAGTCCTTGAAGTCTGGCGCTGGCCGTTTCACCGATGCGAATCAGGAAATCGGTCGCCAGTTCTGCGGCGAAACGGCGGGGGTCCGGCGAGCCGAGCACCAGCAACCCGAAACTCTGGTCACTGCCGCGTTTGCGCAACGGAACGAGGGCGGCCGATTGTATGGTCGTTGAACTATCCAGCCATGGTATGCCGGGCTTGTCTGCCGCCGGTCCGCACTGTGGCGCAGTTTCACGGTCGGCAAATGCCGGCGCCTCGCCGGCATCAGCGGCGAACCATGCGTCGGCATGCTCAGGCTTGACGTTCCACAGGCGCAACGATGCGGCCGGCACATCAAAACTCTCTTTCAGCGCCTGCAGCAGCCGGTCCGGCAGGTCGGCGGTTTCGCCATCGGCCAGCAAGCGCAGAATCCACTGGTGGAAATTGCTCATGATGACGTCATTGCTGCTCGCATTGCGCATCAGCGTCGCCAGCTTCAGTTCGAGCTGCCGGATTTTGTCGCGCAGAATTTCGACCTGCCGCTCCTGCAGCGATATGGTGCGGCCGCCAAGTGAGGTGGTCAGTTTCAATCCTGTCAGCAAATCGGGATGCTGTTCGAAAAATTCCGGATGTTGTTGCAGGAAATCGGCTACCGCAGCGGCGTCGGGGAGTTCGGTCATGAATGTAGTTTAGAGGCTGATCGGACAGCGGCGATGCGGAGAGACATACCGGGTTCGCCTGTCGCGGGGATTTTACCTTCAGGCAGCAACAAACCGCGCATCTGCAACGGGCAAAAAAAGGCGGCACCCGAAGGTGCCGCAAAAGAGAGGAGATTAAATTCGCAGATGACTCTGCAGGCTGAAGCCAGCCTATCCGGCACCTGTCCGTGCAACTGGACGGGCGCCGAATTCTTTCGGGCGTATTGCCCCTGATTCAGAACGTGTGGCGGACGCCGAGGTTGAACGCCGTGTCGCTGGTGCCGTTTTCGGAGTTGTTGCCCACGGTGTATTTCGCTGCGCCGTCGTTATTGATGTGGCCGTAGGCCGCATACAAGTTCGTCCGTTTCGACAGCGTGTAGGTGTAGCCGAGGGCCCACTGGTTTGCGTCGCTGCCATCGGTCACGCCGCGGCCGGTTTTGTGGATGTAAGACGCGATGAAGGTATGCGGGCCCACAGGTACCGTGGCACCGATCAGGAAGTCGCGGCTTTTGGCAACAAACCAGTCGTTGTCCGCATAGGCGGCAAAGACCTTCGCGACGCCAAAGTTGTAATTCGCGGCCAGCAGGACGCTTTGCATCTTGTCGGTGTCAGTGCGATTGTTTTTGTGGTACGCCGCGAGGCTGACGTTCAGCGGGTCCGCGCTGTAAGTCACCGAGGCGGTCAGCACACGGTTGGGCTGGCTGCCGTTGGTGGTTTCACCAAATCCGTAGGCAATTTCCCCGCTGAGGCCGTTCCACATCGTCGTCGCGTACTTGATCGCGTTGTTCATGCGGATCGCGCGATCAGGTTCGGCGCTGACCGTGGCCGGATCGGTCGCCGCAGGCGTGCCGGCTGGCACGCCAGGCGGCAACATCAGGTTCTGGGCGTTACCGGCGAGACCGGCTGCAAACGGGTCGGCGATCTGGCTCAGCGAGAGGAAGTATGAGGTGTACTGGCGACCCAACGTCACGGTACCGAAATTGCCGCGCACACCGACGAAGCTCTGGCGGGCAAACGCAACGTTGCCCTGGTTGAAGCCGCCGGCGTCCGCAGCAATGCCGGTTTCGAGCACGAACAGCGCTTTCAGGCCGCCACCGAGATCCTCCGAACCACGAAAGCCGAGGCGGGTCCCGGATTGAGCGCCGCTGCTGAGTTTATTGCCCGCCGGAAGGATCGCACCGCCGGTGCCGTTCGTCAGGCCGGCGACGGTGCCCGTCTCGCGAACGAATCCCATGTCGACGACGCCGTAGATATCGACTGTCGTCTCGGCGTAGGCTGTGCCGGTCAGGGCGCCGGCGATTGCCAACGCGATATGCAGCTTTTTCATCGTGTCATCCCCAGTAAAAGTTTTCGAGCAATCCGCGTGAATCGGATGTGCTGAAAGTTAATTGCTGCTCTGGAAATGACGTGAAGCTGAGCTTCCCTGTAGCGAAAGCTTTGGATCGCGCGTTGGGGATTTGCAAAGCTTGTTGTTTTATTCACACCTGAGCGCGTTGACGCAAATCGGCTGAGGCCGCAGAGTTTGATTGTTTTCGTTTTGATAACTCCGCAGCAAGCCTCTGATCCGATGGCCAACCGTGAAGAACTGCTGATCCTCCGCGCCGCACGCGCCGGGCAAGCCCAGGCGCAGCTGGCGCTCGGCAAGCGTTACCTGTTCGGCAGCGCGAGCCTTCCGCAGAGCCAGCCGACCGCGCTTCACTGGCTGGAAAAGGCGGCCGAACAGAACCAGCAGGAAGCCTGGTACCTGATCGGGGAGAACGTGTCTTTCGATATTGCGCGCCAGCATGGCGATCCGTTACGCGTGGCGCTGTGGTACGAGCGCGCGTTCGAAGGCGGATCAGCGCGCGCCGGAATGGTGCTCGCGATGCTTGTCTTTTCGAGCTGGGCCCGTGCCGACCAGACGCTGCGACAGAAATCGATGCGCGCGCTGAAGGCGTCCGCCGAATCAGGTTTGGCCGATGCGCAATGGCTGTATGCGCAGCAACTGGGCATGCATGAACTGCTGGCCGGCAAGGAGTCGCCCGATATCTCGCCACAGCAGCGGCAAAGGCGCGATCAGGTGCTCGACTGGGCGGCCCGGGCTGCTCGCGGCGGTGTCGCTGAAGCGCAGTTGGCGGTAGCCGACCATGCGTGGATGAATGACGACTACCTGAAATTCCTGTTCTGGGCTTTACCGATGGCGCAAGAGGCAGACCGGCGCAACAGCAGCATGCAATCGCGGCGCCGCCCCTACTCGAACAAGGAACTTGATTTGCTCACGCGCTGCGCCAGAGCCATGCTGGCCGTGGAGGACCCGAACGCCAAGCTGATCGAGCGCTACCTGCGCATCGGCGCCGAGGGCAGCGACAGCCGCGCGCAACTCGCGTACGGCTTGTGGATCGCGCGCATGGATGACAGCGGCAATCGGGTGGCACGCATTCCCGGCGTCGCCCATTACAAAAAAGCGATCCGCTGGCTGTCGCTGGCGGCCGATCAGGGCGATGCCGCCGCGTGGTTCGCAATCTCGCGCATCTACCTGAAGCCGGAGTTTTCCCGTCGCAGCATCGCGGAATCGCGGCGCTATCTCGAGATGGCCGCGGTCGCCGGACATGAGCGGGCACAGCTCGAACTGGGGCTGGTCGCGTGGCGGTCACGCAGGCTCGAGATGCGCGCAGACATCCGCGCGGTGTATTGGCTGCAGAAGGCCGCTGGCCAGGGCAACGAAGAGGCGAAGGCCTTGTTGGCCAAGATCGCGCCGCCGGTAAATGCGGCCGACTGGGCGGCCACTGCGCGGTCCAGTTTCAGCCGGGAGGTCAGTAGCCAGTATCCGTTTCTCGCGGCGCGAATCGAGTTGGCCTACTGGTTCGGCTTGACGCGTGCGGAGGCGCTGCTGATCGACGTCGAGGCCTCCGATCACGGCCATTGCCTCGAAGTCGACATTCGCGCGGTGCATCCGCGCAGCCGTCGTCGGCTGGTTGAGGTGCAGACCGGCGAGCAGCGGCAGGCGCTGGACCGGGCGGCACGGATGTTCGATGCCACCGATGGTGGTGGCGAACTGGGGCCGGAAGGGACCTACCGACAGCGGCTGTATCGATTCCGCAGCCTGATCTCGCAAAGGCGCTCCCACGCAAGCGGCCGCGCCTGACGCAGGCCGCCTGCCACTGGCGAGCATCAGATCTCGCAGCTTCCTTCGAAAACACTAACCGCCGGACCGGTCAGCATCACAGGCGCCGAACCGCCTGCCCACGCAATCGACAATTCCCCGCCGCGCGTCGACACTGCCACCGGCGAATCAAGCAAACCGAGCAAAATGCCGGCGACTACGGCAGCGCAGGCGCCGGTGCCGCAGGCCAGCGTTTCTCCGGCGCCGCGCTCGTACACGCGCAGACGGACGTGCTGCCGGTCCATGACCTGCATGAAGCCCGCATTGACTCGCTTCGGGAAGCGCGGGTGGTTTTCAATCGCAGGACCGTCGCGCAGCACCGGCGCCGTTTCGACATCGTCGACCACTTGCACTGCATGCGGATTGCCCATCGAAAGCACTGCCACGTCAGTCGTGCCGCCGTTGACGTCGAGCGGCCACAAGCTCGCGTCGCCCACCTTGCGTGCTTCGAGTCCACTGCCATCGAAAGGAACGCGGGCAAGTTCGAAAATCGGTGCGCCCATATCGACCGTGATACGGCCGTCATCTTCGAGGCGCGGTGTGATGATGCCGGACATCGTTTCGACGCGGATTTCGCGTTTTTCTGTCAGGCCTTTGTCGACCACGAATTTCACGAATGCGCGGGCGCCGTTGCCGCACTGCTCCACTTCGCCGCCGTCGGCGTTGAAAATCCGGTACCGAAAATCGACGTCCGGCCGGCTCGGCCGTTCGACCACGAGGATCTGGTCCGCGCCTATGCCAAAACGGCGGTCGGCGATCCAGCGCCATTGTTCGGGCGTGAAACTGGCGGGCTGGTTGATGGCGTCGATCACGACGAAGTCATTGCCTGCGCCGTGCATCTTGGTGAACTTGAGTGTCATCGTTTATCTCGAGCGTATCGATTTTTTGTAGACCGGCGGCATGCCGGGCGGACGCGTCTTGAAGCGCTTGTGCGACCAGAAATATTCCGATGGCGCTTCGCGGATGCGCTCCTCGATGAAGGCCATCATTCGCCGTGTTGCCGACTCGATGTCGTCGCCCGGATAGTTGTCCCACACCGGATGGAACTTTACCTCCCATCCGCGATAGTCGGGCAGGAAACGGGTGGTGACCGGTATGACTTGTCCGCCGGTCGCGGCAGCCAGTCGTGCCGGCGCCGCCAGTGTGGCGGCGGGCACGCCGAAGAACGGCACGAAAATCGACTCCTTGCGACCGAAGTCCAGGTCGGGCAGCATCAGGAAAGGACGGCCGCCGCGCATTGCGCGAATGATGGGTTTGATGCCTGCCTGGCGCGACAACAAAAACTGTTCTTTCTCTTCTTCGCTCGCGAACCGTGCGCGCCCCTTGCGCAGGGCGGCATCGAAGGCTTTGCTGCTGCGCTGCTGCGAATAGATCGAGCACAGCGGGCCTTCCATCGTGATCGCGACGCCTGCCACTTCAAGGCAGACGAAATGCGGGCACAGGAAAATGGTCGGACGTTCGGCTGCCAGCTGCGTGGGTACGGCTGGCACGACGCGGATCAGTCGCCGCAGCCGTTCAGCCGAGGCCCACCACAGGATCGCGCGCTCAAGCACGCTGCGCGCATAGCCCTGGAAATGCTCGCGCGCGATCGCCCTCCGCTCGCGCGCCGGCATGTCGGGGAAGCACAGTGCGAGATTGGTCAGGGTGATATGGCGGCGTTCGCGCATCAGCACAAACAGCAGGTTGCCGAGGCCTTTGCCCAGCCGACCGAGCACGGGCAGCGGCAGCCAGTGCAGCAGCCACATCAGCGCAAGCAGCAGCCTCATGCCGCCTCCCCGGCGGCTCCGACGGGCGGCTTGCCCTTGTAGCGGTTGTAGCTCCAGAAATACTGCGCCGGGCAGCGGGCGATCAGTTCTTCCATCGCCTCATTGATCATGCGCGCCTGCTGTTCCGGCGTACCTTCCAGCTGCCTGTCGAAGCGCACGAAGCGGACGGCGAAACCTTTGCCGCGCGGGAGTCGTTCCGCATACGACAGCACCAGCGTCGCGCCGCTCATTTGCTGCATCTTTGCCGGCAGCGTCATCGTGTACGCGGTGCGGCCGAAAAACTCGGCCCAGACGCCCTCGCCGGCGCCGGGCACCTGGTCCGGCAGCAGGCCGATGGCGCCGCCGCCTTTCAGCCGTTTCAGGAGAGTGCGCACGCCCGCCAGGTTGGCCGGCGCAAGCGACAGGCCGTCGCGGCCACGTGCCTGCTCGAGCAGCGGACGCAGTGCCGTCTTGCGGGGCGGACGATACAGCGCGGTCAGCGGCGTGCGGCTTGCAATCGCCTGCGCAATGATCTCGAAGCACCCAAGGTGGGGCGTCAGGAAGATCGCTCCCTTGCCGCTGTCCAGCGCTTGCTGCGCGACCTCCCAGTCGAGCAGCGTTGCCGACCCGAGCACGCGCTGCGGGCGCGCGCACCAGATGAACGGCAGCTCAAGCACGCCTTTGCCGGCCTCGGCAATCGCGGCCGGCAGCAGGTGCAGGTAACCGGCGCGCTGCAGGTTTTCGCGCATGCGCCGACGATAGGTCGGTGACGCAGCGTAGACGGCCCAGCCGGCGGCGACACCGACGGCATGCAGCAGCGGCAGGGGCAGCACGGAGAGGAGTTGGAACAAGCGAAGCAGCATGCGGGAAAACGAGGAAGCGGTTTTGCTGAATTGAGGCAAGTTGCGTAAAATAGCATGCGTTTTCACCGCCGAGTTAATTGGACAACTTGCGAGGCGGTCTACAAATCTCGCTAAAGCGTCGCAGGCTCACTCGGTTGACCGCGACAATGTGTCAACTTTCCTCACAGGGAGCCTGCATGTCGAACGAATATCTGTTCACCTCCGAGTCGGTGTCCGAAGGCCATCCGGACAAAGTCGCCGACCAAATTTCCGATGCCATCCTCGATGCGATCCTCGCGCAGGATCCGCGCGCGCGCGTCGCCGCCGAAACGCTGTGCAACACCGGACTGGTGGTGCTGGCCGGCGAGATCACCACGACGGCCAACGTCGATTACATCCGCGTCGCACGCGACACGCTGAAGGAAATCGGCTATGACAACACCGAATACGGCATCGACTACAAGGGCTGCGCGGTGCTGGTCGCATACGACAAGCAGTCGCCCGACATCGCACAGGGCGTCGACGAAGGCAAGGGCCTCGACCTCGACCAGGGCGCGGGCGACCAGGGCCTGATGTTCGGTTATGCCTGCAACGAGACGCCGGACCTGATGCCTGCCGCGATCTACTACGCGCACCGCATCGTCGAGCGGCAGTCACAGCTGCGCAAGGACGGCCGCCTTCCGTGGCTGCGCCCGGACGCCAAATCGCAGGTGACGCTGAAGTACATCGACGGCAAGCCGGTCGCGATCGACACCATCGTGTTGTCGACCCAGCATGCGCCGGAGATGGAACACAAGCAGATCGAGGAAGCGGCGATCGAAATGATCATCAATCCGGTCGTGCCGGCCGAGTGGCTGCAGAACACGCGCTACCTGATCAACCCGACCGGTCGCTTCGTGATCGGCGGCCCGCAGGGAGACTGCGGTCTCACGGGCCGCAAGATCATCGTCGATACCTATGGCGGCGCCGCGCCGCATGGCGGCGGTGCGTTCTCGGGCAAGGATCCGTCGAAGGTCGACCGCTCCGCCGCGTATGCCGGCCGTTATGTCGCGAAGAACATCGTCGCCGCCGGGCTGGCAGAACGTTGCCAGATCCAGATCTCGTATGCGATCGGCATTGCCAAGCCGACCTCCGTCATGGTCACCACCTTCGGTACCGGCAAGATCAGCGACCGCAGAATCGAGGAGCTCGTGCGCGAGCACTTCGACCTGCGTCCGAAGGGCATCGTGCAGATGCTCGACCTGCTGCGCCCGATCTATCGCAAGACTGCGGCCTACGGTCACTTCGGTCGTGACGAGCCCGAGTTCAGCTGGGAGCGCACTGACAAGGCCGCGGCGCTGAAGGCAGCAGCCGGGCTGTAAGCTGCGCAGTCGCAGGAATGAACGGGCAGGTGCTACCTGCCCGTTTTTTTTCGCCTGACAAAAACAGAAGACGAAAACAGAAGACGGTTTTGCAACGCGTGCCCGACGCGCGCGTTGACGCATTTTCATTCGCGGGAATTGGCCTGCATTTCCGGCCTACCAGTACCGAGCGCGCGATTGCCCCATCGCTACAGTGAGCGGCTTCAACACTGCAGCATCGGACATTCGAGATGGGCTTCAACCTTGCGCAGCTTGCATCGCACGCTGCCCTCCGCGCAGCGACGGCGCTGCTGTTCGTTTCATTCACCGTTAACACCCTGGCCGATCCGGCCGAGCCGCGCCCGAAGGCCGGCTTGCGCGATACGGCTGCCGTTCCGCAGTTGCCTGCGACGCCGGCCCCGCTGGTCGAGCGCCTGATCGTCACTCCGCATCCGACTCGCGGCGGCAAGCTCAATGGGCAGCTGCTGCAGAAAAACGCGAACCGGCTGTCGGCGCTCGCCAGCATGCCGCTGACCGTCGAGCGCAAGCTCACCGATGGCTCCCATCTGCTGAAGCTGGAGCGTCCGATGACGATCGACGAGGCACGCGCACTGGCAGCGCAGCTGCGGCAGAGCGGCGAAGTGCAGGCGGCCGAGCCCGACTTGCTGATGCAGGCGCAGGCGATCGCGCCGAACGATCCCGGCTATGCCACCTGGCCTGGACAATGGCACTATCTCGCGCCGGCCGGCGCCAATCGCGGCGGCGCCGATGTGCCGGCCGCATGGGAACTGACGCTCGGCAGCGGCAACGTGAATGTCGCCGTGATCGATACGGGCTATCGTCCGCATTCGGACCTGCAGGCGATGCTGCCCGGTTATGACTTCATCAGCAGCGCGACCGTATCGAACGACGGCGCCGGCCGCGACGCGGACGCATCCGATCCGGGCGATTACACCGCAGCCGGCGCTTGCGGCACCGGCTCGTCCGCGCGCAACTCAAGCTGGCACGGCACCCATGTCGCGGGCACCATCGCCGCGCTGATGGACAACGGCCTGTACGGGACCGGCATCGCGCCGCGCGTGCGGCTGCTGCCGGTGCGCGCGCTCGGGCGCTGCGGCGGCTATACCTCCGACATCGTTGACGGCATACGCTGGGCGGCCGGCATCGACGTCGCCGGCGTGCCGCGCAACCTGAATCCGGCGCGCGTGATCAACCTGTCGCTCGGCAGCGCAGGCAACTGCTCGGCGGCCTTCCAGAGCGCGATCAATGACGCAAATGCAAAGGGTGCAATTGTCGTCGCATCGACCGGCAATGGCGGTTCGAATGCGGTCTATCAGCCGGCCAACTGCAGCGGCGTCATCGCCGTCACCGCGCACGCGATCGATGGTGACAATGCCGACTACGCCAATATCGGCGCGGAGACCACGATCAGCGCGCCCGGCGGCGGTTGCGGCACGCTGTCCGCTTCGTGCGTGCCTGGCTACACCGCCGACGGGCCGCCGGTTTACTCGCTCGGCAACACGGGGGCCACGCTGCCTTTGTCCGACAGCGCCGCGCTGAAGTACGGCACCAGCATGGCGGCACCGCATGTGTCCGGCACAATCGCGCTGATGTTGTCGGTCAATCCCGCGCTTACGCGCGCCGAGGTCACCTCGTTGCTGCGCAGCGCAGCGCGTCCGTTTGCGCCCGGCAGCACCTGCATGCTGCCCGAGAACAGCGGCCTGTGCGGTGCCGGCCTGCTCGATGCGCAGGCGGCGCTGGCAGCTGCGGCGCCCGTCGTGCAAATCACGCTGGCAAAACAGGTCGTCGCACCGACCGTCATGGTTGCGCTGTCCGGCAACGCACAGGCGCCGGGTGGACGCAGCATTGTTTCCTACCAGTGGCGCGCAGCGGCATCGAATCCGGCGCCGGTCACGCTGCTGAATGCGAACAGCGCCAATGCGAGCTTCGTCGCGCCGGCCACCGGGACATACGCCTTCACCCTGTCCGCGACCGATGACCTCGGCATCGTCGGCAGCGCCGGCGCGACCGTGCGCGTGAACAGCGTGCCGGTACCGCTGCCAGTGTCAGTACCACAGGTAACGTTCGGCGGCTCGCTGAAGCTGCAATTGCAGGCGACCGATCCCGATGGCGATGCAATCGTGTTTCACGCATCGGCGCTGCCGGCCGGAGCGACGCTTTCCGCGTCAGGCTTGCTGGCGTGGCACAGCGCCGCGCCGGTCGGCAGCCAGCAGATCTCGTGGCAGGCAAGCGACGCGTACGGCAGCAGCCTGCCCGCGCAGTTCACGCTGCAGGTGATCGACACCAGCGGCGGCAGCATCGCCGCAGCGCCTGCCGGTGGCAGCGGCGGCGGCGGCAGCATGGCTGGCGACCTGATGTTGCTCGTCGGCGGCGTGGTCGCAGCAGCGCGCCGATGGCTGCGGCGCTGAGGCAGACGGCGCGCGCAGGTCGCCGCGAGCATTGCCTGCCCCGAAGCAGCCTGTCACCGCGCTGGCCACCGCGTTGGAAAATGGTCGTCGTGCTTGGGCTGCTGTCGGTAGCCGCCACGGCATGGCCCGGTGCGCTGACAGCCCTCGAATGGCAGCGCATGGCAATCGACGACGGTGACTGGTTGCGCCTGCTGGGCGCGCACGTTGCGCACCTCGGCGTGCGGCACCTGCTGTTCAATCTGCTCGGCCTCGCGCTGCTCGCGGAACTGTTGATGGAGCGCTGGCGCGCCGCGGACCTCGCGTCGCTGTGTGTCGCCAGCGCGCTCGGCACCAGCCTGCTGCTGTGGCGCTGCGAGCCGGGTCTGCAGTGGTACGCCGGATTGTCGGGCCTGCTGCATGGGCTGTGGGGCGGCGCCGCGCTGAGCGGCTGGCTGGGCACGCGCAGCCGGTTGCATGCAGGCGCGCTGGCGGCGCTGGTCGCCAAGCTCATCTGGCTGAACCCGGCAACCGGCGCATCGGCAGACCTGCCCGTCGTGCCGGCCGCGCATCTGTACGGTGCGGCCAGCGGGCTTGCGTGGGCGACCCTGATCCACGCTTGGCGGCGGCTGCGGCATTTGGATTAGAATAGCGGCCTGCCAAGGAGCGTTGCGACGGGAATCTGCTTCCCGCCAGGCTTGGCAAATCAACACTGCAACGGCGCTCACGTTACTTTTTTCGTTTTCAATGAAAGGAGGGCGTGATGAGCGCCGTACTGAAATCTTCCGCTTCCCACGACTATCACGTTGCCGACATCGGCCTGGCCGACTGGGGCAACAAGGAAATCAAGATCGCCGAGACCGAGATGCCGGGCCTGATGGCGATCCGCGAGGAATTCGCCGCCAGCCAGCCGCTGAAAGGCGCACGCATCACCGGCTCGCTGCACATGACGATCCAGACCGCGGTGCTGATCCAGACGCTCGAAGCGCTGGGCGCGCAAGTGCGCTGGGCATCGTGCAACATCTACTCGACGCAGGACCATGCGGCCGCCGCAATCGCTGCTAACGGCACGCCGGTGTTTGCGTTCAAGGGCGAGAACCTCGACGAGTACTGGGACTTCACGCACCGCATCTTCGAATGGCCAGACGGCGGCTATTCGAACATGATCCTCGACGATGGCGGAGATGCGACGCTGCTGCTGCACCTCGGCACCCGCGCCGAGAAGGACCTCGGCGTGCTGGCCAATCCGGATTCCGAAGAAGCCGTGTGCCTGTTCAACTCGATCAGGAAGAAGCTCGCGACCGACCCGACCTGGTACTCGACCCGCCTCGCCCAGATCAAGGGCGTGACCGAAGAGACCACCACCGGCGTGCATCGCCTGT
>CAYZXP010000005.1:0-3791 GCA_964482415.1 uncultured Bifidobacterium sp.
CCCCGGCGCTCAAGTGCCTTTTTCTCTCTCAGCAGGCAGACAGCGGTGATCAGCGAGCAGTGGGCGAAGCTCTACATAAAGGCAAAGCGCAGAAAGATCTGAAGGTGGAGGCGGCGAGGTCGGTGAAGGCTGAAGCATCAGCAGCCGCCCTCCTATAAAGCGCGGCAGATCGACCCTTTGCCAATCGCGGCAAAAGACCGGCGGACATCCAATGAAAGCGGCCCTCTGCGACGACAAGCGAGTTGCCGCCGGGTTCGGCGAGCCTGTCAGCCCGTGTTCTTGAACAACCCCAACCGCTGCGCCACCAGCACCGCCTGCGTGCGGCTGGCCACCTGCAATTCGCGGAAGATGGCTCCCACGTGGGTCTTGGCGGTGATCTCGCTGATGCCGAGGCTGTCGGCGATCTCGCGGTTGCTCTTGCCCTGGCAGATCATCGCCAGCACCTGCACCTGCCGGTCCGTCAGCGCGATCTTGTTCAGCGACGAACTGTCGGCCAGTCCATGCGCCGACAGCCAGGTACCCGGAATCAGTGTGCCGTCAATCGCCTGCGCGACGATGGTCACGGTCTGGTCCAGCGGCGCGGCCTTGCTGATGAAGGCTGACGAGCCGGTACCGATCGCGGCGCCGACCTGCACGTCGTCATCGTTGCCGGAAATCGTGATGACCTGAACCTCCGGGCCGAGCGCCTTTACCGTACGTATCGCCTCCGGGCCCGCGAGTCCGGGCAGGCCAAGGTCCATCAGCACCCACCAGGGATGGTCCTTGCGACGGCGCAGATCAGATTTCAGCAGCGTGACGCCAGACTCGGCGTCAGGGCAAGTCTCGACGCGCAGCTTGGGAAAACGGGTGCGCAGCGCATCGGCGAGCGCGACGCGGATCATCGGATGGTCGTCGATGATCAGCAGGGAAGGCAGGGTAGTCATCGGCCGGAATTGTAGCGGACTGTGGCTGCGCAGGAACGCGGATTCTCGCTCAGCCGAGCAACGACAGACCCAGCATCAGCAGTGACAGCGCCACGCAGACCAGTAGCGCCACCAGCATCGGTGAGCCGCTGCGGCGTCGCTCGGTCGGCGGCGGCGGCAGCTCGCATGACCGGGTCGATGCGAGCACGTCCAGCGCAGCCAGCGGCAGGTGCTGCCATTGCTCTCGCGGCACCCCCGGCGATCCGTCCGGCGCCAGTGCATCGGCCGGCCTGTCGCCCGCGACTTCGGCTTCGGCCTGCAGGAAATGTTCTCGCGGCAGCCCGAGCGCCACCGCGATGCGGCGCGCGCAGTCGATCCGATGCGCTTCATTGACGAAGCCATCGTCGCCACCCTGTTCAATGGCCAGCACCTGCTGCTCGGTCAGTCCCGCGAGCATGGCGAGGATGGACGGCGACAGCTTGTGGTCGCGGCGCGCGCGCTCGATCTGGCGGCCGAGCACGATCGGCGTCGATGGAAGCGTCATCGCCATCCTCCGTTGCCGTTGGGGCAGGGCGCACCGGTCCCGGCATGCAGCGCCTCATCGACCAGTGTCAGCTCGACGCGATAGAAAGGCTTCTGTTCAGGCGTCAGCAGCCGCTGCAGCAACACCGACAGTCCGCCGCCGTTGCGCATCATCAGCCAGCCGGTGGCCGACGCCGTGCCGGCGATTGCGCTTTCAAGGTGCGCAATTTCGCCGTCGCTGGCCGACAGTATCCTCAGCTTGTCCCAGAACACGCCAGCGCCCGCATAGCGGTCGACCGGCTCCATCAGCCGGTACCAGCCGTCGGCCATCGCCGCGATCATGAAGTTCTGGTCGAGCAGCCCGCTGGCATGGTGCGCGTCATCGCTGCGTGATTCGACCAGCAGCTGCCGCACGCCGGCAAAATCGAAGGGCTGGGGTTCAAGCTGCAGCAGGTGGTAGGGCAGGCCCTGGCATTCGACCGGAGTCATGCGAATCTGCATCAGCTGTGCCTGATGATCTGGCCGCTCAAGAAGGCCGCGCACCAGCTGGTGGCCAGCCGGCTGCACCGCGACGAACAGGCTCTCGAGCGTGCGGTCGGCGAGGTTCGGATGGCCGAGCTGGCGGCGCGCGTCGGCCGTGGCGAACAGGATGCGCCCGTCGCCGTCGGCCACCAGCGCCTTCGCCGGCAGCTGGTAGAAAGCCTGCGCAGCGACGCGCAGGTCGGTGCCGGCATTATTCGCCGCCTGAACCAGCGCGCGCTGCAAGCGGTCCGTCATTTCGCCGCGGCGCGCGGCAAACAGCTGCAGCAGGTTCGCGGCCAGCATCAGCTTGAACAACAGCCACAGAAGGCCGGCGGTCTCCAGCAGCGCTGCATGTGTTGGCGGTGATGCGAGCGCGGACGCCAGCAGCAGTACGGCGACCAGCAGCAACAGCGCGCCGCCGCCGCACAGCAGCGCCAGCGCATTCAGCGGCCGCGTGGCTTCCCGGAAGAGCTTCGCATGCCGCGCCGAGTCCGCAGCGGCAGCGACCAGCGTCACGCTCAGCAGTACGAAAGCCAGCAGCGGGCCGGTGACGCCCGGCCCGTGCAGCGGAACTTGCTGCACGCTGATCGCAAGCGTGACGGCCGCCAGCGGTGCGACGCCAAAGAAGGCGTTGCCTCCCGGCGCGCGGCCGGTCACTGCGCCGGAAAGCAAGGCGAACCCGAGCAGATCGAATGCAAAAAAGGGGGTGACGTCGCCGTCCAGCCCGAAGGCGGCGACGATCCATGCCGCCAGCGGATGCACGAGCCCGGCGAGGATGGCGGCCCAGCCGAAGCGTTCGGCCGTGCCCGCTTCGCCACCCCGCGGGAAGTGCAGCGCCACCAGCGCGAGGCTGGCGAGCAGGAAGAACAGGGCGGGCGCGGCGGTGAAGTTCATCGCACGCCTCCGTCATCTGCCGGCTGCGCGTCGTGGGCAGCATTGCCGGGCTTGATCGTGTCCGGGCTTTCGATCGCACCGGGGGCGCTGTTGTCGTCGCCGTGCGCGGCGGCGTCGGTTGCCCCGGCACGGCGGAAATCAGCAGGGGGCTCGCCGGCCAGCTGCACGGTGCCGCTGCGCGTCAGCGTCGGCGCCGGCGGCGCTGACACGCCGGCCGCCATGCCATCGCCATCGGCGACCGGCTGTACTGCCAGCAGCACAGCCGCGGTGGCGCTTGCCGCCGCGACGGCAGCCGCTGAGGCGGCAAGCCAGGGCCGCACCCGGCGCGGCGCGGATGCCGGTCGCCCGGCCGGTTCGCGTGGTGAAGCGGATGTCGGTGGTGCGGGGCGGGCATCGCTGCCGGCAGCGGCCGTGCCGGCGTCATCGGCGTCGAGGTCCCAGCGCGCCAGCTGCGCACCCATTGATTGCAGCCGGGCGTCGCGTTCGAACGGAATAGCGCCACCGAACATCGCAACCAGCCGCAGCTGTCGCATGCCCGAGGCTATCCGTGCCAGCTGCATGAAGTCCTGCAGCCGGACGGTTTGCGCGTCGGGAATGAACAGTACGCATGCCGTTGCCTCGCCTGCCTCCGGCCGTCCGCGCCGACCGGCAGCGCCAGAGATGCGCGACAGCGCGCCGTCGTATCGGTACAGCATCAGGTCGGCGACCAGCGCCTCGAGCCGGCCGGGCTGATAGGCCTCGACCTGCAGTCCGTAACGGCTGGCGAGCGAACGAGCGAGCGTCCCGGCGTAGTCAGCCAGCCGGTCGCGGTCGGCGCTGCTGATGGCGACATGCAGCCCGTCCACCGCCAGCGCCTGCTGGACGATCTCGAAGTGCTCGCGGTCTTGGGCTCGGATGGGAGTCGCCATGGAGGGTTCACGGAGGCGCGCCAACGCGCCGTCAACGAGGATG
>CAYZXP010000005.1:3891-37922 GCA_964482415.1 uncultured Bifidobacterium sp.
GGGAGTCGCCATGGAGGGTTCACGGAGGCGCGCCAACGCGCCGTCAACGAGGATGAAGGTGATTATACTTAAGTATGAGTCTGTGGCGCGCGACCGGCTGTAAAAACTCTCGCGGGCGCTGCTTCCGTCGACCTTGTGCCGGATTACTTGCTTTTCATTCCATTTCGCGCCAATGATAGAAAGCTTGCGGCACCGGATGTAAATATCAAAAATATAACGGAAGGGTCGTCATGGGTTTCGCGAAGTCGGGCAGGTGGCTTTGCATGCTGCCTGACCCTGCCTGGCGCAGCCGGAGCCGTGATCGATCTGCTGCGCAATCAGGACGACAAGGAATCGAAAATGACCTCGATCATCGAGCGTGAAAAATCCATGCGCAAGGCGCTGGAACTGTAACCAACCGCTACTGAGCCAGCGCACCCGGAAGGAATGCGATGAAGATCGTCGAACTCAAGCTGCACGTCCTGAAGAGCCCGCTCGCGGAGCCCTTCGCCTTTTCGCAGGGCTGGGTCTACCAGCGCTGTGCCACGCTGGTGGAGCTGATCACCGACGAAGGCATCAGCGGCTGGGGCGAGGCGTATGCGCAGGGACTGGAGCCGCCCGAGATCGGCGCGGCCGTGATCCATCATGCACTGCGGCCTCTGGTTCTCGGCGCCAACCCGCTCGACACCGAGGTGCTGTGGCACAAGATGTACCACCATACGCGCGATTACGGCCGCAAGGGTTCGGTAGTGGCCGGCATCAGCGCGATCGACATGGCGTTGTGGGACATCGCCGGCAAGGCGCATGGCCTGCCCGTGTGGCGGCTGCTCGGCGGCCGCTTTCGCGAGCGCGTGCAGCCGTATGCGACCGGCTTCTACCGCATCGGCGGCAAGGGCGAGGCGGACAGACTGGCTGCGGAAGCGCTGCGACATCACGAAGCCGGCTTCACGATGATGAAGGTCAAGCTCGGCTTCGGCGTGGAAGATGACCTTGCCTGCATGGATGCGATCGGCAAGGCGATACAGGGCAAGCCGATCCGCCTGATGATCGATACCAACCATGCGTACGGCCGCGCCGAGGCGCTGCGGCTGGGGCGCGCGCTCGAAGAGCATGACCTGCTGTGGTACGAGGAGCCGGTCGCGCCGGAAGACATCGACGGCTATGCGGAGCTGCGCAAGCAGCTGTCGATTCCGATTGCCGGCGGCGAGAACGAACACACCGTGTTCGGCTTCCAGAACTTCCTCTCGGCCGGCGCGGTCGACATCGCGCAGCCTGACATCGGTTCCTGCGGCGGCATTACGGCGGCGAGGCACATCATCGCGGTCGCGCAGTCGCTCGGCGTGCGCGTCAATCCGCATGTCTGGGGTTCGGCCGTCGCGCAGGCTGCGTCGCTGCAGGTGATTGCGGCGGTGCCGGTGGCGAACCATTCGCTGTTCGCGACCGAGCCGGTGCTTGAATACGACCGCTCTTCGCATCCGTTCCGGCAGGAGCTCGTCGCCGAACCGTTCAGCCTTCAGGACGGCTGGGTGCACGTGCCGGACCGTCCCGGACTGGGCATTGAAATCGACCGCGAGATCGTCGCGCGGTACGACTCGCTATGACGGCCGCCGTGCAGGTCGGCACGCCCGACATCGTGACGCTCGGCGAGCCGCTGATCGAGTTCAACCATATCGACCGCGCATCATCGAGTTACGTGCAGGGCTTTGGCGGCGACATGTCGAATGCGGCGATCGCGGCGGCGCGGCAGGGCGCGCGGGTCGGCATTGTCAGCCGTGTCGGCATGGACCGCTTCGGCGAACTGCTGCTCGAACTGTGGGACCGCGAGCGCGTTGACACCAGCGCAGTCGCGCGCGACCCGCAGGCCAACACGGGCATGTACTTCATTTCGCATACCCCGCACGGGCAACTGTTGAGCTATCTGCGCGCCGGCAGCGCCGCCAGCCGCCTCTGCCCGGACAACCTGCCGCTGGATTACATCACCGGTGCGCGCTGGCTGCATGTGTCGGGCATCAGCCAGGCCATCAGCGCGTCTGCCTGCGACGCCGTGTTCGCCGCCATCGCCGCGGCGCAGGCGGCCGGCGTCAAAATTAGTTACGACTCCAACCTGCGACTGCAGTTGTGGCCGCTGGATCGTGCCCGCATCACCGTGCGCGCGACTGTCGCGCTGTCAGACGTGTTCTTGCCGAGCCTGGATGACATTACCGCATTGAGCGACGCAGCCAACGCGGAGCAGGCGATGCAGTGGTGCCTGGACGCGGGGGCGCGCATGGTCGTGCTCAAGCTCGGCGGCGACGGCGTGATGGTGCATGCCGATGGCGAGATTTTCAGGGTGCCGCCGCATCGGGTCGATGCGATCGACGTAACGGGAGCCGGCGACTGTTTCGCCGGCGCTTTCCTCGCAGCGCTGTGCGCGGGCGCATCGCAACGCGACGCAGTCGCCTACGCCAATGCGGCCGCGGCGCTGACGACCACCGGCTTCGGCGCAGTCGCGCCGATACCGACGCGGCGGCGCGTCGAGAAATTTTTCGAATCCGAGGCGAAGAAAGCGCAGTATGCCAACTGACTCCCGACTGACTCCGGGTTGGCCGCCTGGGTACCTGCCAGCGGCATCGTTCCGGTGCCGGTCATCGATGGCCGCGCTGCCGCGCGACGCGGTGCAGGTGGCTGACTGGACCGGGCTCGCGGCGCTCGCGCGGCAGGCGGCAGGCCGCCGTCCTGCGTAAGCGCAGCTCGCTGCAGCGCACATCGCCTTCGCCGCAGCGCGCGGGTATATTGCGCAAAGGCGCAGCCACTGCGCCGCGCCCCTGCCGTTTTTTGCCGTACCTCTGCCGTGTTTGTGCCGTGCTTGTGCCGTACTTGTTTCGCTATAAAACATAACAACGATTCAGGAGACACCCGATGCCCCGGTTCGTGCTGGCCCGCCTGTTGTCAGGTTTTGCCCTGTTGTGCGCTGTCCTTGCTCCGGCGGCTGCCGCCGATGCCTACCCGAATCGCCCGATCACGCTGATCGTCCCGTTCGCCGCCGGCGGCGGCACCGACGCGGTCGCGCGCATCATCGGCTCACTGCTGGAGAAAGAGCTGGGACAGCCGGTGAACGTGGTCAATCGCGCCGGCGGCAATGGCGTAGTCGGCCATGCGGCGCTCGCGGCCGCACCGGCCGATGGCTATACGCTGGGCATGGTCACCGCTGATATCGCCATGCTGCACTGGGTTCGCCTGAGTCCGCTGACGCCGCGCGACTTCACGCCGATCGCGCTGATGAACAACGATCCGGCCGGCGTCACCGTGCGCGCCGATGCGCCGTACAAGTCGCTCGATGACCTGCTGAAGGCAGTGCGCGCCAATCCCGGCAAATTCAAAGCTTCCGGCACCGGGCAGGGCGGCATCTGGCACCTTGCCTTGGCCGGCATGCTGAAGGACCTCAAAATCGAACCGGCGAGCGTGCCGTGGGTGCCGTCCACCGGCGCGGCGCAGGCGATGAATGACCTTGTCGCAGGCGGCGTCGAGTTCGTCACCTGCTCGCTGCCCGAGGGGCGCGCACTGATCGACGCCGGCAAGGCACGGCCGCTGGTCGTGATGTCGGACAAGCCGTCGTCGCTTTATCCGAACGTGCCGACGCTGAAGGCAGCCACCGGCAGCGGCTGGACGATCGGCGCATGGCGCGGCATCGGCGGGCCGAAGAACCTGCCTGCCGACGTGCAGGCCAAGATCGGTGCGGTGCTGAAGAAGATCGCGGACAGCAAGGAATTCCAGGGCTTCATGGCCAGTCGCGGCTTTACTGTCAGCTACGCCGATGCGCGCGGCTACGAGCAGTTCATGGCCAAAAGCGATACCGAGATGGGCACGGTGATGAAGGCCGTCGGCCTCGCCAAATAAGGGGCGGCGATGAAATTCAATGACGCCGTCAGCGGCGGCGCGCTGCTCGCGCTCGCGATCGCCATCCTTATCAACGTCGCCGGTTTTCCGGATATCCCGGGCCAGCAGGTCGGGCCGGCCGTATTCCCTGCGTTGCTGGCGCTGATGCTGGCCGGCTGCGCGCTGCTGATGATTGCCAAAGGGCTCGCGGAGGCGCGGACCGAGGCCTGGGTGCAGCCGGGGCGCTGGCTGGCTTCGCCGGTCCATCGCCGCAATTTCCTCGTTACAGTCGGCTGCCTGGTGTTCTACCTGCTCGCCTCGGAATGGCTGGGCTTCCTGTTGTGCAGCATCCTGATCCTGTGCGCGATGTTCCTCGCGCTGGCGGTGCGGCGCACGCTGGTTCTGCCGCTGGCGCTGATCATCACGCTGGCGATCCATACGGTGTTCTACAAGGGACTGCGGGTGCCGCTGCCGTGGGGCGTGCTGCAGGCATGGCAATGGTGAGGAGCGCACGATGACCGCTGCCGTTTGGATGCAGGCGCTGGGGATGGTGTTCGATCCCTATGTGCTGATGGTGATTTTCTGTTCCGCGATGTTCGGGCTCTTCGTTGGCTGCATCCCGGGCCTGACGGCGACGATGGCAACGGCCTTGCTGGTCCCGATCACGTTCTTCATGCCGCCTGTGCCGGCGGTCGCCGCGATCGTGACTGCTACGGCCATGGCGATTTTTTCCGGCGACATACCAGGCGCGCTGCTGCGCATTCCCGGCACGCCGGCGTCGGCCGCGTACGCGGACGAGTCGTACCGGATGACGCTGAAGGGGCAGGCCGAGCTGGCACTGGGCGCGGGACTGGTGTTTTCCGCGATCGGCGGGCTGTTCGGCACTGCGGTGCTGATCCTGTTCTCGCCGTCGCTGGCCGAGTTTGCGCTGAAGTTTTCGTCGTTCGAATATTTCTGGCTGATGATCCTCGGCCTGTCGGGCGCGATCTTCATCGGCAACAGCAGCAAGCTGAAGGCGACAGTCTCGCTGCTGCTGGGACTGCTGGTGTCTTGCGTTGGCCTGGAAAACCCGGCGGCACTGCCACGCTTCACCTTCGATGTGCCGGAGCTGATGAGCGGCATCGAACTGATACCGATGATGGTTGGCATGTTCGCGGTGTCCGAACTGCTGCGTTATGTGACCGACCTCGACCCGCCGCCGGTGATCCTGACCGAAAAAATTGGCAATATCTTCGCCGGCATGCGTGAGCTGCTGGTCAGGTACCCATGGCAACTGCTGCGCGGCAGCGTGCTCGGCACCGTGATTGGCATCCAGCCGGGCGCCGGCGCGGACATGGCCGCATGGATGAGCTATGCGATGAGCAAGAAGTTCTCGAAGGAGCCGGAGAAATTCGGCACCGGCCATGTCGAGGGCGTGGTGGAGTCGGGCGCGGCGAACAACTCGGCGCTGGCCGGCGCGTGGATTCCGGCGATCGTGTTCGGCATTCCCGGTGATTCGATCACGGCGATCGCGATCGGCGTGCTGTACCTGAAGAACATGAACCCCGGGCCGACGATCTTCATCAACAACCCGGAAAACATCTACGCGATCTTCATCGTCTTCATCCTTGCCAACATCGTTATGCTGCCGCTTGGCTGGCTGATCGTGAAGCTGGCGACGCGCGTGCTGAAGGTGGCGCGCAACATCCTGATGCCGGTAATCCTGCTGTTCTGCATCGTCGGCGCGTTCGCGGTGACGAACTCGACGCTGGGCGTGCTGCTGATCCTGTGTTTCGGGCTGCTGGCCTTCGTGATGGAGGAAAACGGCTTCCCGGTCGCGCCGGCGATCCTCGGCGTCGTGCTGGGCAAGATGCTGGAGGAGAACCTCGTCACGTCGATGATCAAGTCGGATGGTGACCCGCTGCTGTTCTTCACGCGGCCGATCGCGATGTGGCTGGCCGCCGGCACGCTGCTGGTGCTGCTGTGGCCGGTGTTCAAGTGGATCGGGCAGCGGCGGGTGAGGGTGGCTTGATGCGAGGTGAATGGTTTTCATAGCGTCGTGCCGGCGCATGCAGGGCGGACGATTTGAAGGGGGCGGCTCCCACATCGGCGTCCCAGCGGAAGCTGATCCTCATCGCCGCCGAACTCGTGGCGTCATTCATGGAGAGAACGACGCTGGATCCCGGCCTGCGCCGGGATGACGATTTCAAGTGTGTTGGCTCCCGCATCGTCGTCCCAGCGGAAGCCGGGACCCATCGTCGCTGAACCCGTGGCGTCATTCAGCGTGAGAACGACGCCGGATCCCGGCCTGTGCCGGAATGACGGTTTTGCAGAGTGTCGGCGCCGGCATCCTCACCCCAGCGTAAACCTCAATTCCCCCAGCTTCTCGATCGCGCTGACCACCACGTCACCTTTCTTCAGCCATACCTGCTTCTCCTTCGGCATGCCGGCGATCACGCCCTGCGGCGTGCCGGTAAACACGATGTCGCCCGGTTCGAGCGTCCAGAACCTGCTGATGTAGGCCAGCATCGCCTGCGTGTTGTGGATGAAATCGGCGGTCGTCGAGTCCTGCCGCAATTCGCCGTTCACCCAGGTACGGATACGCAGATTGTTCGGGTCGCCGACGAGATCCGCCGACACGAAATACGGACCGATCGGCGCGTACTGATCGAGCGTCTTGCCGATCATCCACTGGCCGCCGGGCAGCTCCAGCTGCAGGTCGCGCGTCGAGAAATCATGCGCGGTGCAATAGCCGGCGACGTAGTCGAGCGCATCGGCCGCAGCGACGTTGCGCATCTGCCGGCCGACCACGATCAGCAATTCGGTCTCGTAGTCATGCTTGACCGCGAGCTCGGGCGGCGGCAGCTTCAGCACGCAGTTGTGCGCCGCGAGGCTGTTGTTGTACTTGCTGAACAGCGGCGGCACGCGTGGACGCGCCATCTTCACTTCGTCCGCATGCGCGCGGTAGTTCAGCCCCACGCAGACGATCTTGCCCGGATTCGCGAACAGGCGGCCGTGCGTGATCGCGGATTCGTGCAGCAAGGGCACGCCGGAGCGCGCGGAGGCGGCGACGGCATCGTCCAGCCCCTGCGCCGCGCCTTGCTGCAGCAACTGGTCGAGCGTGTGCGGCGCGTCGATCTGCATGGCCTGTGCGACTGCGCGCACGTCGATCACGCCCGCAGCGGTGACCACGCCCAGGGTCTCGGCGCCGTCCGGCTGCCGGATCGACAGCAGCTTGTGCCCGCGCACCATGCGGCGCGGACCTTCGGCCGGCGTTGCGGCGGCGGCCCCGGCAGGGGCGGCCAGCGCGGATGCGACCAGCAGGCCGGCGCCGGACGCCGACAGGGATTGGATGAACTGGCGGCGTGTACTCATGCGGTCTCCGAAGGTTTGTTGTTGTCGCTGCGCTGTGCCGGATTTCGTGCGCCGCTTGCAGCTGCCGGGGCGGCGCTTGCAGTATGATCCATCGGGAGCACGGTGCGGGCAAGACCGCGCCGGCAGTCAGTCGCTTGGATTAAAAAACAGAACCATCCGGTTCGAAGAACAACATTCGAGGAGACAATGATGCGCAGACTTATCGCCGCCCTGATCTGCGGCGCGATCCAGATGGCGCCCGTTGCCGGCCAGGCGGCCAGCTGCGACCCGATTTCCGTCGACGAGGCGCTGGCGGCCGAGGACGCCCGCTATGCGGCGCAGACCGGCAAGGACTTCATCGCGCTCGAACAGCTGATCGCCGACGACCTGGTCTACACGCATTCCAGCGCGCTGGTCGACAGCAAGCACTCCTACATCGAATCGCTGCGCAATGGCACGGTCAGGTACCTGTCAATGCGCCGCTCGGACGTCAGCGTGCGCACCTTTGGCTGCGTCGCAGCGATCACCGGGCTGGGCAATTTCGACGTGCAGCTGAATGACAAGGACCTGAGCGTCGAGGTGCGCTTCCACAGCCTCTGGGCGATGCGCGACGGCCGGCTGCAGTTCATCTCGTGGCAGGCGACGCGCACGCCGCCAAAGTGACCTTGCCGAAGTGACGCGGGCGAACGCCCGAGCTGCAGGCCACCCGTTAATCCATCTCCTGGTTGCGCCAGCGCTGTATCGACGCCCGCAGCAGTTCGGCCTCGCCGCCGGTGGTGCGCCAGACCGTGCTGAACGCCGGGTCGGCAGACGCGGGCAGGAATTGCTTGTCGAGCCGGTCGATGCGCACGCGGATCGGCAGCGACACGCCTTCGCCGCATATGATGCATTCCTGGTTGCGCAGCGCCGGCACGGCGTCGAGCAGGCCCTTTGACCATTCCGGCATCGCGGAGCGGATGAAATGCTGGTCGCGTTCCGTGGTCAGTCGCATCGCCATCACGGTGCCGCACTGCGACAGCACGCCCTCGGAGAGGTCGGACGGCCGCTGCGAGATCAGGCCGAGCGAGATGCCGTGCTTGCGTCCTTCCTTCGCGATGCGCTGCAGGATCTTCTGCACCGACGTCTGCGCGCCGGCGCTCTCGTTCGGCAGGTAGCGTTGCGCCTCTTCGCAGACCAGCAGGATGGGCACCATGCCGTCCTGCTTCGCCCAGACCGAGAAGTCGAAGGTCAGCCGCGCCACCAGCGAGACGACCACGTTGATGACCTCGGACGGGATGCCCGAGATGTCGATGATCGAGATCGGCTTGCCGTCCGGCGGCATGCGGAAGATGTCGGCGAGGAAGCTTTCCATCGTGTCGGCGATCAGGTTGCGGTCGAACATGAAACCGTAGCGAGGATCGTTGCTGATTTCCTGGATCTTGAATTTCAGCCGCAGGTAGTTCGCCGTGCTGCCGGATTTCTCCAGCTTCCCCATCTCCGCCTCGAGGATGGAAAGCAGGTCGCCGAGCAGGTAGGGCATCGGGCTGTCGACCGTGATCTTGTTGACCGGGATGGACAGGTTGTTGCGCGCGCGCGCTTTCAGCAGGCATTTCGCGAGCACGTCACGATCCATCTCGCCGGCCTCGCCCTCGGTAGTGACGAAGATCTCCGCATGCTCCTCGAAGTTCATCAGCCAGTAGGGCATCTGCAGGTTGTCGGTGGCGAGCTGGCGGCTGCGGCCGGCGAAGGCCGGCGCGTATTCGCCGTGTGTGTCGAACAGCACGATATGCCCGTTCGGCATCGCGTCGATCAACCGGTTCAGGATCAGCGACACGAAACTGGACTTGCCCGACCCGGACGAGCCCATCAGCGCAAAATGCCGGCCGAGCAGCGCATCGATGTACAGCGACGCCGGCACCTCGTTGCTCGGATAGACCGTGCCGACGCGGATGTGCGGCTTTTCATCGTTGCTGTACACCTGCATCAGTTCGGCGTGCGACACCGCGTACACGCGGTCGCCCGTGAACGGATAGCGCGACACGCCGCGACGGAAGCCTTTCAGCAGGCCGTCGTCGGTGCGCAAGCCTTCGCCGAGGAACTCGAGGTCTGCGGTGGCAAGCGCGGCGCCCGGCTCGGCCAGCCGTATGTCATGGACGGTGGCGAACAGCGACAGGCGGCCGACATGCATCTTCACGAGGCTGCCGACCGTGCCCGCGTTGGACAGCGAGGCGTCGCCGGTGCTGCGCGCGGCCTGCAGCGCCGCGACCTCCAGTTGCACGGTCGCCTTCGATGTCTCGATGGTCTGCAGCATTCCGATCAAATGCTCATGTCCGGCGGAGGTGTTCATTCGTCTGCTCTCAAGGATGGTCGGTTGACGGGGCGGCGGCGCGCGGCGCCGGCCGGCGATGCCTTCAATGATTAATCTTTTTGAAATGTTTTGCAATTGATAACTTGATTCTGCCGCGCAATCTTTTCGCGTAGAGAATTTCGTTCTCTATCGTATATCCTTCCGGAGTGGACAGGCTGCGCGGGGGAGTGGGGTGATCGAGGCGGACTTTCGGCAGGTGGTGTATGCGCTGTCTGACGCGCTGGACCTGGTCGGCGTGGACGACGTTGCGCACGGCAAGCGGGTTGGCGTGATGGCCGCCGAATGCGGGAAGGCGATGGGGCTGCCGCAGGACGACGTGCAGTTCCTTTTCGACCTTGGGCTGCTGCACGACATTGGCGTGTCAAACACGACCGTGCACCAGCATCTGGTCAGCGAGTTCGACTGGGCCGGCTCGCAGGAGCATGCGATCGTCGGTTATGAGCTGCTGAAAGACTTTCGCCCGTTGGCGCGGATGGCGCTGCCGATCCGCTATCACCATACGCGCTGGGACAGGATGGTGGCCGACGGCGTCGATCCCCGCGTGCGCCGCGACGCCAACCTGACGTTGCTGGTGGACCGGGTTGATTCGATGGCGGCGCAGTACTACGCGCATGGCAAGGTGTTGCAGCACAGCGACGCGATCCGGCGGGAGATCGAGCTGAGGGCCGGCACCTATTTCGACCCGGCGCTGGTGCAGGTCTTCCTGCAGGTGTCGGCCCACGAGGCCTTCTGGCTCTATCTCGAGCCGGTTGCGCTGGACGGCTATCTCGACGACATGCTGGCGCATGGCCAGCCGATCGCCGCCAGCCATGCGGAGATGCTGCAGCTGGCGCGGATTTTCTCGACCATCGTCGATGCGAAGAGCCGCTTCACCGCCACGCATTCGCAAGGAGTAGCGCAGGTCGCGCGCAGGCTCGGCGCGCGCGTCGGGCTGGATGCGGCGCGCTGCGACGAGCTGGAGATGGCCGGCCTGCTTCACGACCTTGGCAAGTTGCGGGTGCCGGACGAAATCCTCGACAAGCCGGCAGCGCTGGACGCCGGCGAGCGGCTGGTGATGAACACGCACAGCTTCGCGACGATGCAGATCCTGCGCAAGATCCGCGGCTTCGAGGGCATCGCTGCGTGGGCCGCGGACCATCATGAGGCGCCGGGCGGCACCGGCTATCCGCACGGGCTGGATGGCGCGAAGCTGCCGCTGGAAGCGCGCATCCTGCGGCTGGCCGACATCTTCCAGGCGATGGTGCAGGACCGGCCTTATCGCAAGGGCTTGTCGCCCGGCGCAGTGGCTGCGTTCATGCGTGAACAGCAGCAGCGCGGCAGCGTCGATCCGCAGCTGGCCGACCTGCTGCTGGCGAACCTGCCTGAAATGATCGAGGCGGCGAGAGGACAGGCGAGCGGGCGTCAGCCCATTGCCTGCTCGAACGCCGTGATCGCTTCGGCGGCATACATCAGCGACGGGCCGCCGCCCATGTAGACGGCCATGCCCAGCGTCTCGACCACTTCCTGGCGGCTCGCGCCGAGCCTGACCAGCGCCTGTGTGTGGAAGCCGAGGCAGCCGTCGCAGCGTGCCGCGACGCCGAGCGCGAGGGCGATCAGTTCCTTGGTTTTCTTGTCCAGCACGCCGTCTTTCGTCGCCGCCGCAGCCAGTTCGCTGAATCCCTTCATCACGTCCGGCGCTTCGGCGCGAAGTTTGGCCAGCGACGCGGAAATGTCCCGGGTGATCTGTTTGTATTCCTTGGGCATCTGCTATTCCCCTTGTCGGATCTGATTGTTTTTAGAATCTTGCTGCGGTGGCCGGCGGGGCCGCCAGCCAAAAAAAAGCCCCGGCAGAGGGTGCCGAGGCCGGGTGATGGCCGGGCTATCCGAAACGGCCTGCAGCGGCCGTGCGAACGAGAACTCCGGCGACACCCACGAGGAGACTTCGGTAATTCAGCGAACCATCACAACCGTGGCGGCGACCGGCGAGCCGCCTTCACTTTTTGCATGGTTAAACGATAGGTCATCGTTGATTATAAATATTTGATGTAAAACAATTTTTTCCGGCTTTCAATCGGCGGCGCGAGGAAGGCGTTCCCGGGTGGCTAGTAAAATCAGCGCCTTGCCGGTCGGTTTTCTCCACAAGAGAGGACGGCCATTCAATCAACCACTTCAACAAGGTGGATACCATAATGAAAAGACGCAGCCTTTCCCGCACAGGCATCTTCGCGATGTTGCTGCTTCCGCAAATTTCCTGCCTGGCCGCAGACGCCGACTGGCCGACCTATGGCCGTGATTACACCAACCGGCGCTTCGCGGATTTGGACCAGATTGACAAGGCGAACGTGTCCCGGTTGCAGCAGGCGTGGTCGTACCGCAGCGGCGTGAAGGCGACTTTTCAGGCGACGCCGGTCGTGGTCGACCGGGTGATGTACGTGTCGCTGCCGTTCAATCATGTGGTCGCGCTGGATGCGGTGACGGGCAAACAGCTGTGGCGCTACGAGCACCCGCGCAAGAAGGACTATGCGCTGTGCTGCGGCCCTGCGAACCGCGGCGTGGCCGTCAGCGACGGGCTGGTCTATGTCGGCACGGTTGATGCGCGGCTGGTGGCGCTTGACGCGAAGACCGGCAAGGTCGTCTGGGATATCGAGGTGGCCGAAGCGGGCAGCTCGATCGCCGAGGACGTCAGCATGCTGGAAGAGGGCAATCCGCTGAAGAAGGCCGGACTGGCCGGCCAGTCCGGCATCAGCGTGACGATGGCGCCGGTGGTCTATCAGGGCAAGGTGCTGGTCGGCATTACGGGCGTCGGTTTTGGCCTGCATCTTGACTCCACCCGCGAAGGCGCGCCGCTCGGCGCGGTGGTCGGCTTTGCGGGGAGTTTCGGCCGCACCGGTTTCCTTGCCGCGTTTGACGCGAAGACGGGCAAGCGCGTCTGGCAATTCGACACCATTGCGCCGCAGGGATGGGAAGGCAAGTTCCGGCGCGCGACGCCGGACGGCGTGCCGCTGCACCGCGACATCGCGCAGGAAAAGGCCGACCTGCCGAAATATCCTGATGCGGCGAAATACGGCGGCGGTTCCGCATGGAGCACGCCGGCCATCGACACTGAAAACGGCCTGCTGTATTTCGGCACGGGCAACCCGTCGCCGCAGATGGACGGCAGCACGCGGCCGGGCGACAACCTGTACAGCGTTTCGCTGGTCTGCCTCGACATCCACACCGGCAAGATCCGCTGGCATTACCAGCAAGTGCCGCACGACCTGTGGGGCTATGACGTCGGCAGCCCGGCGGTGCTGTTCGACTACGTCCACCAAGGGAAGAAAGTACCGGCGGTCGGGCAGGCGGGCAAGGTCGGCTGGTATTACGTGCATGACCGGCTGACCGGCAAATTGCTGCTGAAGTCGGACGAGTTCGTTGAGCATCGCAACATGTTCGCGCGTCCGGTGCCCGAAGGCGTGACCATCACGCCGGGCGCGCTGGGCGGATCGAACTGGTCGCCGTCGGCGCTGGACGAGAAGAAGCAGCTGGCCTATGTGGCTGCCATCCACTGGCCGGTCCGGTATACCAAGAAGACCCTGGCGGCGACCGCGACGCAACCCGAGATTGTCTATTCGAACCTCGAGCCTGACATGGATGCGCCGCGCTGGGGTGTGCTGTCGGCCATCGACCTGAAGACCGGCAAAATGCGCTGGCAGCGCAAGACCGCCGATCCGCTGGTCGGCGGCGTGCTGGTCACGGCGGGCGGCGTGGTGTTCTCCGGCGAAGGCAACGGCAATTTCAGCGCCTTCGATGCGGACAACGGCGACCCGCTGTGGAGCGATCGCCTGGACGCGGGCGTGAATGCGCCGCCGGTCACCTATTCGATCGACGGCGTGCAGTACATCGCGGTAGCCGCCGGCGGCAACCAGCTGTTCGGCTTCAGGCAGGGTGACACGCTGCAGGTGTACGCGCTGCCCAAGCAGTAACGTGACGCCGGGGGCCGCCGCGCGATTTTTGGCGGCGGCCATCGGGTATGATCTGGCCACCCCGATCAATCCAAACCGAAACCCGGCCACGACATGAACAAGGAAATCGCTCAGCTGTTCCAACTCGGCGGAAGTGTCGCCGTCATCACCGGCGGCGGCGCCGGCATCGGTCGTGAGACCGCACTGACGCTGGCCGGCGCCGGCGCGGACATCGCGGTGCTCGACGTGAACCTGGCCGGCGCGCAGGAAACGGCGGCGATGGTCGAGCAGACCGGGCGCAAGGCGCTGGCGCTGGACTGCAACGTCGCTGACCATGACGCGGTCGTGCGCTGCTTCGACAGCATCGTCGAGACGCTGGGCCGCATCGACATCCTGGTCAACAATGCAGCGATCGTGCGGCGCTTGCCGTCGCTGGACACGCCGCCGGAGATCTGGCGGCAGGTGATGTCGGTTAACCTCGATGGCGCATTCTTCTGTGCGGTCGAGGCCGCGCGCCGGATGAAGGACGGCGGCACGGTGATCAACATCGCCTCCATCATGGGCTTCTCCGGCGGCGTCTATCCGAATCCTTCTTACTATGCGAGCAAGGGCGCGATCGTCAACCTGACGCGCGCGCTGGCGGTCGAATGGGCGGACCGCAACATCCGCGTGAACGCGGTTGCGCCCACCTGGGTGAAGACCGAGTTCACCAAGACCATGCTTGACGATCCCGCTACCACCGAGAAGCTGCTGGCGCTGATGCCGCTGAAGGCCTATGCGGACACGACGGATGTTGCGGCGGCCGTGCTGTATCTCGCGGCGCCGGCATCGAAAATGGTGACCGGACATACGCTCCCGGTCGACGGCGGCTATCTGGCGAAATAGGCGCGTCCCGGCGCACTCGGGCCGGGCACGGAGATACGCCGGACCCGCCGGCAGTCCGCTAGAATCGACGGCGACGACTCCTTGAGAAAGGGCGGCGATGACGATGCAGGATGCGCCGGCGGAACACCCCGCGGGAACCCGTTTCACCGTGTATGCGCCGCAGCAGATGCAGGCGCTGATTGACCGCATGGCTGATCAGGCGATGCCTTTGCTCGCCGGCCGTGACAAGACGGCCATCGTCGGCGTGCTGCGGCGCGGCGCACCACTTGCCGACCGCCTTGCCGATGCGCTCGGCAAACGCTTCGGCCTGCGTGCCGCAATGCGCGTGGACCTGAAAATCAAACGTTACGCCGACGACCTGCGCCTGCTGCATCCGCAGACCGATCTGACTGAAACGCCCGGGCAGGCCGAAATCAACCTCGACGGCCATACCGTGCTGCTCGTCGATGACGTGCTTTACACCGGACATTCGCTGTTGCGCGCGGTCGAATGGCTGAACCGCAAAAATCCTGCGGCGATACATTGCGCGGTGCTCGCGCACCGGCATGTCGCGCAATTGCCTGTCGCGGCCGACGTGGTCGGCGTCCATTTGCAGGTGGCGCCCGGCGATGTCGTGGAATGCCATGTGCCGCCGTATGAAGCGCAATTCAAGATCGAACTGCTGAGGCTGGACCATGCGCTTTGACGATCGCGACGATGCGGCGCAGCGCCTTGCGAAGCGCTTGCTGCATCTGGCGGGCGAGCATCCGCTGGTGCTGGCGATACCGCGCGGCGGTGTGCCGCTGGGTCGCGTTATCGCCGATGCACTGAAGACCGAGCTGGACGTGGTGCTGGTGCGGAAGATCGGCGCGCCGTTCAATCCGGAATTTGCAGTCGGCGCTGTCGGTGAGTCCGGTGAAATGCTTGTGTCGGATCATGCGGCAAGGGCCGGGGCGGATGACGCCTATCTGGCATCCGAGGCTGCGCGACAACTTGAGATTATCCAACGCCGCCGGGAGCAGTATTCAGCGGTCCGGCCGGCGATACCGGTGGCGGGCAGGACCGTCATCGTCGTCGATGATGGCCTGGCGACCGGTGCCACGGCCATCTCGGCCATTCGCGAAATCCGCAATCAGTCACCGGCGAAAATCGTTTGCGCGGTCCCCGTGGCGTCCGACGATGCGGCCGCGGCAATCAGGCCGCTGGTCGATGAGTTCGTTTGCGTGGACGTGCCGCCGGATTTTCAGGGAGTCGGTCAGTTTTATCGAAGCTTCGCGCAGGTGAGCGATGCGGAGGTGGCGCGCTTGCTGGCTTGAGCCATCACACGCCTTACCTGCGGCCAGCAACCTTAAGTTGCCGCTCGCAGTTGTGTCCGGTTTGCACCGGTTCTTCGCACCGCCGTTGTGGATATGGCGGGCACCAAATCGCTCGCGCGCCTGGATGTGCGCCAGCGTGTCGCCACCTGCGGTCTCGATAGCACACAGGCCACCATCGCTGACGGTCGCGTCCGGATAATTCCCCGGAGGGCGGCATATCGACCTGACAGGTTAGTAAAATTCGATATGTCCGTCGCCACCCAATAAGCTCGCCAATTTTTGGAAATAAACGTGCGAGATCCGGAAAACTTGATGGGACGCGGAGGCAACCGATGCATGCGCCCAATCCCGCGCGGGAAGTTTTGATGTGGAGACCTTGGGCACCGGCTGTGTATCATTTTCCTATTTGGGTCAATCAGTCTACCGCGATGAGATTTTTTTATGGCTTACGGCAACCGACATTTGCCGTAAGGGTGATCATTAAGTTGAACGACGAGCGGCCTTTTGCGGCCATTGATCGATGGATCTCGGAAGCGCTGGAGGCGAATGTTGACGACTATTCGCCCGCGTATATCGCTGGAGTTTCGCCAGATACTGACGTTTTTCGTTATGTTCGGAGATGGCTGTTAGTCGCGACTGTTTTGCTTCAAGACCTTCGCGTTCCTGTTTTCGAGCGGGCGATCGTCACGCGTGTCAGCAAGGCTGCGCCTAAGTCTGATGACTACGCGGTCGATATCGGCTTTCCTTCGGTCGAGAATTTTCCGGTGAAGTTATTCCATGCTGCGCTGAAGATTGCGGATGATTTGCTGAGAAAGCCACTGGGGCGACTAGGTGATCCGGTCGAACGGGACGCGATCTATCAGGGTTTGCAGGAAAAATTTGTCGAGCCTTGGTCAAAGCATGTACCTGGCGGCAAATCGACGGTACCGGTGTTGCAAGCTGCATTTGAACTGGGCATACCTGTTTCACACTGTGGCGCGGGACGGTATGTGCTGGGTTGGGGGGGGCGGTCGCGAATGTTCTATCGGAGCAGCAATGGAAATGACTCGGCGATTGGTGCTGCATCGACCCAGAACAAGTACATAGCGATCCAGATGATGCGGCGTGCCGGCATTCCGGTGCCACGGGGACTGTTGGCCGATTCGCGGGAATTGTCCTTCAAGGCGGTAAGCCACCTGTCGCTGCCGGTGGTAGTGAAGCCGGTCGACCGGGATCGTGGCGAGGGCGTGACCGTCGGCGTTTGCGACGATCAAGGCTTCCGTGCCGCGATGGATTCGGCATTCAGACTGTCAACAGGCGTGCTGGTCGAAGAGCAGGCCAGCGGTGTTTGCCATCGTATTCTGCTCATAGACGGCAAGGTGGGGTATGTCGTGAGGCGTAACCCGCGCAGCCTGCAGGGAGATGGGGTGCATACGGTCAGGGAGCTGGCTGAGCGCGAAAATGCAGCGATCATGAAAAAAATTCCGCTCAAGCGCCTGCCCTTGTATGAACTGGATGAGATTGCAGGCATCTGCATTGCGCGACAGGGCCTGGATTTGGATTCGATTCCGGCGGCAGGCCAGCGTGTTGCGCTACGCGACGTGCAATCGACGGTGTGGGGGGGTGACCCGGAAGTCCTCACCGACGCTTTGCATCCGGATAACCTGGAAATTGCTGCCCGTGCCGCCCGCTTGTTTGGTCTCGAATGCGCCGGCGTAGATTTCATTTCTGAGGATATTTCCGTGCCTTGGTATGACAACGGCGCCGTGATCAACGAGGTTAATTACGCACCTGTCATTGGCCGCACTCATGCCTACCAGCGAAACGGCATTAAAGTGTATCTGGAGAGCGTGTTCCCGCATCGCGGTCGTATTCCCATCGAGGTCTTCGTCGGCTCTGGAATGCAGGCGGCGGCGTTAACCCGGCAACGCGAATACATTGCCAGGGGAGAGAATTGCTTTCTATGTACCGGGGAGGTCGTTGATCATCAGGGAAGGCAGCTGCAATTTGCCGATGCGGCGAATGTCGGTGATGCCATAGGCATGTTACGTACAGAACGAAGGATGGATGCACTGGTAATTCATCTGGATGATGCGATGGAGGTTTTGAAGAATGGCTTTCCGTTCGAGTATGTCAGCCGACTTGTATGCCTGAGCCCGGGGAGACTGGACAAGGCTCAGGCAGGCGTGGTGAATCAGCTGAAAGCCTTTCTTCAGCCGGGTGACGAGCCGGAATATGCTGCTTCTTGATTCTCCTTCAATCGCCGGTATTACTGATTACATGTTCGTTCCGGACGACGTGCTCGATGCCGACGCGACTATCGTTCTCGGCATGACGCTCTGGGAGCGGCCGCTGCAGAAAGCAATGGAGCTCCAACGGGATGGACAGGCAGGTACCCTGGTATTTTCAGGAGGCTACAACCCGAAGATCGGCGATTATGAGGCGTTGAAGATGAGGGATTATTGGATTCGAGGTGGTTTTCCGGGAAACAAACCGCTGGTTGATCCGCGTTCGACCAATACCCGCGAGAACATGGAAAATTCCCGAAAGCTGCTTGCGGAGCGAGGTATTCTCCGTCACGGCGCGCGAATCAATATCATTTCCATCAACTACCATATGCGGCGTGCCGTCGAGACGTTTCGGGATGTTTTCGGAACGGACGTCAATCTCGGCGTTGCCAATTACATGAGCAAATATTGCCATCCTTTGGGCTGGTTCGATGACGTTCAGGGACGCGAACTGCTGCTTGGCGAGGTGCAGAAGATCAGGAGATATTTCCCCGATCGTGCGGCGCGTCTGGATGAACTACTGGATGGCGGGCCCGGTGGCCGAAATGTGTCTGCGCGAGGGGCGATCGAACGGACCGACGGGTAAGGCTTGGGATCAAACGGGCGGGCAAATTCCGGAAGATTGGATGATCGGGCACTTCGCCGCTTGATCGCAGGGGAACGCGCCACGCCTGCCGCACAGAGAATTACCTTGGATTCCTCGTCGCACTGTCCCCTCAGACCAGCACTGGGCGGTTGAGCTCCTTTGTGCCCGGGCCACCGGCATTATTTGAATTCGAACTCCACCAGTTCCACCGGCTGGTCGCCGCGGTTTGTCAGGGTCGTGATCCGGCTGGTTTCGCTGAAGGTGAATTTCGCCGGCGCGATCACGCTTTCCACGGCTTCCGCGCCGGGCTGCTCGTCTGCGACCGTGCCCGGCGTGAGGCCCACGCGCAGGCTGGGCCCGGCAAACCTCACGGGGCCGAGTGACTGCCCCGGCTGCAGCACGATGCGGTAGGCACGCACGCGCTCGTTGTCCAGCACGGTCGCCAGTCCGTTCTGGTCGGGGTTCGGCATAGCGGCGGCGCCGGTGCGTGCTGCCGGCCGCAGCAGCTCGATGCCGATCGCGCGGAAGGTGCCCGGACCGAGGTTGATGAAGCGGTGCGTGTACGCGCCTTGCGTCGACGCGTTGTAATAGCCGACCTGCCCGCGCCTGATCGGCATGTCCTTCGCTTCCTGCCCATGCAGCTGGTTCCTGAGCGTGACGCTGGTGACCATCAGGTACGGATAATCGAGCGCGTGCTCATGGAACAGGGTCCGCTCGCCTTCGGGAATCTCCACGTCAATCACGCGTATCCAGGCATTGGTCAGCTTGGGTACATGGCGCGGCTCCTCGTGCGCGGGAACGACGCGTTCTTCTCCGGCGGCTGCCGCAAACGGCAGCAGGACGAAACAGGCGGCAAGCAGTGCGGTTTTTCGCATGGGCGCTCCCGGGGGATTGGGTCGGCTCATTCTACACAGGCATCGCTCCGGCGGGCAGCTGGCGTGACAAGCCCTTTGCTTTCCATGGGTATTTTCTATAACTTATGCGCGACCGGCCGGAGCAGATTCCGCGTCGGCGCCGGTCACGCAGGGGGGCAAAACAGACCGCCCGCGCATCGGCAGCCTCGACCATAAGAAGACAGACCAGGAGGAGACATGGCAGCAACCCCCGATGAACGCAGTTCCGGCCCCATGCCGCCGTTGGCCATTTTCGGCTTGCTGGCCGAAGGCGCGCGGGAAATCCGATCCACCGGCTTTTACGGCGTTTTCTACGGGAGCGTCTTCGTGCTGATGGGCTACGCGATCGCCGTGCTGTATCAGCATGTCTGGCAGCTGACGATGGGGCTGACGGCAGCGTTCTTCCTGATGGGGCCGTTCATCTGCTGCGGCATCTACGACCTTTCGCGCCAGAAGGACCAGGCAGGCGACGCTGATTTCCGGGCCTCGCTTACATGCTGGTCGCGCAACTGGAAATCGATTGCCTTCTTTGCCGCCATCCTGACGTTTTTGATGATCATCTGGATACGGGTTTCCGTTGTCCTGTTCGCGCTGTTCGCCACGCACAATTATCCGCAGCTGACGGACATGGTCCGCAAGCTCGCCTCGATGGACAACCTCACTTTCATGGCGGTCTGGTCTGCCGTGGGCTGTGTGTTCGCGGCCATCGTGTTTGCGATGTCGGTGGTGTCGATGCCGATGATGCTGGACCGGGACGCGGACACGATGGAGGCGATCGCCACCAGCGCGGTCACCATGTGGAACAACCCCGGCGCAATGCTGGTCTGGGCGTTGTCGATTGTGGTGCTGATCGGCGTGAGCCTGGTCTGTTTCCTGCCGCTGCTGGCGCTGACGGCGCCGCTGGTCGGCCACACCACATGGAAGCTATACAAGGTCCTGGTCCCGCCGGAGAGTGAGCGTGCGGCGGACGAAAGCGCCTGAAGACAGGCTCGCTCCTGACGGGGCGCGCAGGTGCAGAACGTTGTGCGTGGATTCATCGCCCGGCTTGGGGGCCGGCCGCAAAGCGAAGGCCCGTACTCAGGCCAGCTGATGACAAAAAATGCGAAGGAGGCCGGGATGGTGAGCTTGCAGGCGTTTCGGGCAATGCGTTGGTTGGGGGCGATGCTGGTGCTGGTCTCCCTCGGATTTTCATCGGCAGCCACGGCCGCGCCGCTGACAGGGGAGCGCAGGATTCATTTGTCGAATGCCGCGGGTGAACGTCACCTGATCGGCCATGTGCGTTTTTCCGATGCGGGAAACGGGAAAAGCCGCTTCGAGGTGTCGATGGAGCCGGCGATGCAGGAGTACTTCCTCGCGATGCGGCCTTTTCTCTGCCTGCCGGGGCCGGTGCAGCGGCTGTGCTGGTTTCCGGTGAAGAATGAAGAGCCACTGGTCAGCGACAACGACTTGCTGCCGCTGGAGTACGCGCTGATGTTCATGCGCACCCGCACGCATGACCTGCATGTGAATCCGTTCAACGGGCTGTACTACAAGCTGCAAAGGGAAGGCGACCGGCTGGTCGGGCGCCTTTTCGAGGTGGACATGGCGCCTTTCATTGCGCCCGACATCGTGCCCGTTGAGGAACGCAAGCGACCGCTGAAGGCCGCGGATTTTTCCGAGGCTGATCCGGGGTCGAACTGGCTGCCGGTGTTGACGATTGAGTGAGCGGGGCATCGTCCCGGGACGATGCCATCAATCAGCGCAAGATCGCGCGCAGCACCTCGACACCTGCAAGCGTCAGGCTTGTGAACGCTTTGTCCAGCGGCAGTGGTTGCGACGAGCATTTGGCGATCACCAGATCCGCTTCAGGATCAATGAATACATTCTGGCCAAACACACCGACCCCGAAAATCAGCGGATGGCTGTCATGCCGGACATACCATTTGCTTCGATAGTGGATGTCCGCATTGTCGAACAGGTCGTTGAAATCCCCGGCCTTCCATGCTGCAGTGCCGTCGAACTGCACGATATCGTCGATCCATGACGCCGGTACGATTTGCACATCGTCGTGGCGACCACGCGTCACGAAAAGCCGGCCCACTTTGGCCATGTCGCGCGGTCCTGCGCACAAGCCGCCGGCGCAACGGGGGGCGCCGAACCGGTCGACGGTAATGTAGGCATCCCGCTCGGCCTGTATCGGTTGCCACAACAACTGGCTGACCAGGTCGGCAAACCTTGTGCCGGTCGCCCGCTCCAGTACCCAACCCAGAAGGTCGGTGTTGGGCGAGACGTAATGAAAGCGCCCATGGTGGTCGCCATCGCGCTCGGTCAGGGTCGAAAAAAAGCTGCGCATGTCGGACGGGGGTTCGCCCACCTGCAGCGGATCCCACAGATGCGATTTCCTGTACGCGATGATGGCGCCTTCCTTCGCGTGATAGTCCTCGTCGAAGCGGATGCCGACACGCATGTCGAGCGCATCCCGGACCGTCGCCCCGGCAAAGGCGCTGTCTTTCAATTCCGGGATCAGGTCGGTTATCTGTGCTGCCGGGTCGAGCAATCCGCGGCCGGCGACGATGCCGGCAATGAGACCCAGTATGGATTTTGATACGGACATCCAGATATGCGGCATGGAAGGCGACTGGCCTTCTGCGTAGTACTCGAAGGCGATCTGGCCGTTTTTCAGGATGACCAGCGAATCCGTATAGGTGCCGCGGAGCCAGCCATCCAGGTCGAGGCGTTCCCCGTTGTGTTCAAGCGCAAAATCGCGCAGGTCCCTGGGTGCAAAGGCCGGCGACTGGCCCGGGAAACAGGTCGCTATGCCGGCCGATGGCACGAGCTCGCGCACATGATTGAATGCCCAGCGGTTGAACGGTGGAGTCCTCCAGTTTGCCAGCGTCACGCGCTGTTCAGGCGGCGGAGGGAAGGTGTTCTTCATCAGGTCCATGGGGTTCCTGCAATGACGGATGTCCGGGAGGGCGATATAGTCGCTGTACCCGATGGATCATCGCATGATTGATCGCCAGGAGCGAGAGGGTGAAATGGCGGCGGCTGCGTGCAGTTGAATCCGGTCGTGGATTGCATTGGAACGCTTGCCTGACCGCGTGACGCCGGACGATACGATGCAGGTTCACATCACGAATAATTTCAATAAACAGCGTTCGCCGGACTCCCGATGAAAACAATCAAAATTTTAGATCTGGACTTTGCCTACATTGAAGAGGGACAGGGGCCGCTGGTCCTGATGCTGCACGGCTTTCCGGACCACGCGCTGACCTGGAGCCATCAGATCCCTGCGCTGGTGAACGAGGGTTATCGGGTGGTGGCGCCTTTCTTGCGGGGATATGCACCGACCGCAGTCCCGAGCTCCGGCTTCTATGACAAGGCCACGCTGGTCCGGGATGTGGCGGCCATCATCCGGGCGCTTGGTGACGGCAAGCCATGTCACTTTGTCGGGCAGGACTGGGGAGCCATCATCGGCTACGGCCTGATCGCGGCCTGCCCGGAAATGATCGATCGGGCGGTGCTGATGGCCGTTCCTCATCCGGGCGAAGTGGCGAAAAGCCTGCTCGATCCCAAGCACATTCACCGGTCTTTTCACTGGTGGTTTTTCCAGCTTGCCGACCTGCCGGAGCAAGCGATCCGCAACGATGACTTCGGGTTTATCGATTACCTCTGGAGCTATTGGACTGCGCCGGGCCATCAGGACACCGAACACATCCGCACCATCAAGCAGATGCTGGCTCAACCCGGTGTGCTGACTGCCACGCTGGACTACTACCGGGCCATGTTTGACCCGGCCCGTGCGGATCCGCAGCTGGCCCAGCTGCGCGAACTGATGTCCCGCCCCATCCGGGTTCCTACGCTGGCGCTTTGCGGCGCTGAAGACCTGCGTGCAGAGCTCATGCAAGACCAGTCCCGGTACTTTGAAGCTGAATACGACTTCCACTTGATCGACGGTGCCGGGCATTTCCTGCATCGGGAGAAGCCGGAGGCTGTCAATGCCCGGATCATTGACTGGCTGAAGCGGTGAACGCGGTCCGCCGGCGCGACCGGCGTTGAAGCGACGCGGTGCCGCTTGAAAATGCCGGGCGGCTCAGTCATCTTGCAGTTTGTTTCGCAAGATGCGGACGGTCTGCGTCCGATGATATGTTTGTCGATAACGACAACGAATTTTCAGGGGAGGCCAGCAGATGGCGATTCAAGCAAACGAGCAGTTCATGAATGAGCAGCTGCGTGCCGTGGAACATATGCGAAACACGGCGCTGGACATGGCGCTGATGTTTGGCCCGAAATTGCTGGTGGCGATTGCCATTCTCGTGGTGGGCTACATGGTCAGCCGCTGGGCCTGCCGCATCGTCGGGCAGTCGGTGGAACGATTCAGGCTTGAGCCCCCTGTCGTCACCCTGCTGGTTCGTATCGTGCAGCTGGTCGTTATCGGCCTGTTTGCGGTCATTGCGCTGCAAAATTTGGGCGTCGAGCTGTTGCCGCTGATTGCCGGGCTCGGCGTGGCCGGAGCCGGGGTTGCGCTGGCCATGCAAGGCATTCTGGGCAACGTCGCCGCCGGCATGACGATCATCTTCACGCAGCCGTTTCATGTCGGTGACTACCTGTCCATCGGGGACGAGGAGGGTGAAGTGCTGGACATCACTCTGTTCAGCACGACATTGGGGCATCCGGACCGCTCGAAGGTCATTATCCCGAACCGGAAAATCGTCGGCGAGATCATGCACAACTATGGAAAGATCCGCCAGCTCAGTTTGTCGGTCGGCGTTTCCTACGAAAGCGATATGGAGGCTGTTTTCCGCGAAATCGAAACGGTGTTGCAACAGCATCCGCTGGTTTTGCGGGACCCGGCGCCGGTGTATGGCGTGAACCGGTTCGGTGATTTCCATGTCGAAATCGCCGTCAACCCCTGGGTACATGTGCCCGACTACTCTGCGGTGACGAGCGACCTCAATCGCGCCCTTCTCGAAACCTTCCGGGAAAAGGGCATCGACATTCCTTTGCCTCAGCAGGAAGTGCGTATGCGGCCAGCCCACGCTGGCGCAGGGCTGCGGGACGCCGACGGATAAGCGGCGAGTGTTGCGGAGGCATAAAGAGGCGGTTCGGAAATATTTTTTCCCAAAAAGTGAATTTTGTTGTAATTTTCGTATGTAAAGACATTTTTCTGTTTGGCGTGCGCGCCAGGTTGCGCATTCGTTTCAACGAGGATTGGTCAATGAGTGCAATGAATCGGAAATTGCGAAGCTTCTTCGCGGACGAAAACGGCGCGACAGCAGTGGAATATGCGTTATTTGCTGCAGCCGTCTCCGGAGTGATCGTTGCGATCGTGTTTTCCATGGGCGGCACCGTGGATGGCCTGTTCAAGAAATCAAGCACTGAATTCGACAAGGCATTCGTGCAAAAGGCCAGCGGCTGATCGCCCGGAAAAATCCGCGACACTGTATCCGCCGAAGGCTGGCGGGCGTAGCGCATTGCGCTGTGGCGAGTCGTTTTTCATGCGGCGTTCAAGCTGAGACTCGTCTCGCCGTTCCTGTCTTTTCCGGCGCGTTTCGGGGAAAAAAGTAGAGGAGCAGCCGGTGCCGAATTTCTCAAACATCACAGAATCCGTGCAGGCGCACTACACCCGATCCGGGCTGGGTGATGCCATCCTCACTGCATTGAAGAAGGCCGGGAAGGACACCGACCGCCTCACGCCCGAAGACCTGGCGCCCATCGATGAGTTTCACATCCGAGGCCGAAGGGCGACACTGGAGCTGGCGCAGGCTGCAAACATCGACGCGACGATGCACGTGCTTGACGTTGGCAGCGGCATCGGCGGGACATCGCGCTGCCTTGCCACGAATTTCGGCTGTCGCGTGACCGGCATCGATTTGACGGAGGAGTACTGCCGTACCGCCGCGATGCTCTCAAGCCGGATCGGGCTCTCGGAACTCGTTGACTACCGTCAGGGCGATGCGACGAAACTGCCTTTCGCTGACGCTTCATTCAATGTGGTCTGGACCGAGCATGTTGCGATGAATATTCCGGACAAACAAGCGTTGTACCGGGAGATGTACCGGGTCCTCAAGCCCGGGGGAACTTTGGCCATTTACGATATTCTCGCCGGCCCGTCCGGCCCGGTTGTGTTTCCGGTACCTTGGGCGCGCACTGCGGAATCGAGCTTTCTGGTCTCTCCTGAGGAATTGCGAGAGCTGCTGGAGACATCGGGTTTCAATGTAACGTCCTGGTCCGATACAACAGAGGTTGCACGCACCTGGTTTGTTTCGCTGGCTGAAAAAATTCGCAAGGAAGGTTTTCCGCCGTTGGGATTCCATCTCTTGCTCGGATCAGATTTTCAAGCGATGGCGCAGAACCAGCGACGCAATCTCGAAGAGGGGAGAATTGTCCTGGCCCAAATCGTCGCGAGGAAATAAGCGCTTTCTTCACCGTCCGATGCTGGCCCGGCTTGAGCGCGCAGACGCATTGGACTATTCCATTGCGCTCACCTGATCGCAGCCGGGCTGCCTGCCCGATCAGTTATAAATCGATTCGTGTTGTCTGCGAAATTCGCTTGGCGCAAGGTCGCTGCTGAGGTTGAAAAACCTGACGAAATTCGTGGATTCATCAAATCCGAGCTGCTCCGCAATTGCCGAGACCGGCATCTCAACTGAAGCGAGATAGCAGTGCCGCTGACGGCGCTGCCCTTTCATAACTCGCTGCATTTCTCATTGCTTAGGATTGTCATCGTGCTCGTGCTGCACGCTGCTTCCATTCGCCTGAATTTTTGGCGGTTGTCTGCAGACCCCGCGTCACACTGACCTGCCCGGATATTTCGGGCCACGTTAATTTGGGATAGCTCCGGTTAGTAAATCGGTTGGCACTTTCTTGCTAAACGCCTCTGGGGTCTCATCGTCCAGACTCGAATGCGGTCGTACCTCGTTGTAATGACGCCGCCAGTCTTCGATGACGACCTTAGCCTCAATACGATTGCGGAACCACTCCATCGCCAGGCATTCATCCCGGAACTTGCCGTTAAAGCTTTCGTTGGTCCCGTTCTGCCAAGGCTTGCCCGGGTCAATCAACGCTGTTTCGATGCCTTGATCAACGACCCAACTTAACAGCGCCGTACTGAAAAATCCCGGACCGTTATGACTGCGCAGATAGCGCGGTGCGCCGCGCGCACTGATTAGCTTGGTCAGGACCTCGATCACCCGAGCAGACCGATCGGCTCTTCTTCATGGCTCCCTCCATGGTGGGAGCTATCTTCTCAAATTCCGGATGGCACGAAAATCTCAGGACAGGTAAAAAGTGCTTTACCAGCCGGAAGCAGCGGGGGATTTTTATTTGTAGCGAGTGATGATCTTGATCTCCCTGACTATCGAACGTAGTGGTTTTTATCCTGGTTCATGGTCGGGGAAGTCTTCGGATTGTCGCGTACTATTGAAATTTCAGAGCCAACTCACAAAGTTTTGAAAATTCAAAGTACAGCTAACATTTATGCTTCAACCTCGACGCAGACATCAGTTGTATGGATTTTTTGACTGGATCCTGTTGCGGACCAAAAAAGTGGTTCGTATCGGCATGGGGCTGACTCTCGGCGCCGTCTATTTTCCTGTGGCCTGGGTATGGACAAGGCATCCTCGAGATCCGGTAGCGGTAGCGGTTTCCAATGTCCTGATGCTTGGCTTTTTCGGCTCGCAAAAATCCTCCCTCTCAGCACGATTGCTTGCCAGACAGGTCCGGCATGGGCAGGTGAATGGAGTTTTTTTTGTTGGAGAGAATGTTGGGAACTCCAAAGACTTGGCAGGGTTGAGCAATCTTTTTTGCGCCAGCGAAAACACTCCCTTGCTTGCCATTGACCACGAGGGAGGGGCAGTGCAGCGTCTTTCACAGCGACACGGAGTCACCAAGTTGCCGCGACCGTTAAGGGTCGGTTCGAGCAAGCTTAGTTTTGGTCAGGTAAAGGCTCTCTACGCCCACGCAGGCAGTGAATTCGGCAAGTGGGGTTTTAATGTGAATTTTGGACCCGTTCTGGATTTTCATGACCCGAAAAATTCCGTGATTGGACGATATGGACGGAGCTTCGGAGGGGATGCGCGAAACATAACAGTCCATGCTGCAGCATTTGTCGACGGCTTCAGCAGTCAGGGAATTATTTGTGCTTTAAAGCATTTCCCGGGTCATGGGTACTCTACAGGCGATAGTCATTATCAAACCGCGGACATCTCGAGCACGTGGTCAGATAATGAGCTCGAACCGTACAGGCAGCTTATCTCTCTGGGGCGGGCTCCGATGATCATGTGCGGACACCTGCGCCTCGACTCCATGGAGCCGTCGGGGCGTCCGGCAACGCTATCGAGCGCCATCATAAAGGGGATACTGCGCGATCGTCTCGGATTCGATGGGGTCGTCGTTACGGATGACCTGGATATGGAGGCAATCAGCGCAACTCATGACCGGCGCCGCGCGGTGATCGATGCACTAAAGGCAGGTAATGACCTCATAATGATCAAAAACCTGTTTAGGTATGATCCCTTGCTGCCGAAGCGTGCACTGTATTGGATTCGGCAAGCCATCAAAAACGGCGAGCTCGAAGAAAGTCGCGTCCTCGAGGCGGGAAGCCGTGTAGTGAAGCTGAAAGATCGTTGCAGGAAAATTAAGCGTGACCCTGCGACTTCCCCCCGGAATTGAGTAGCGGCTGAATTTAGAGTCCAATCCCAACCAGGAGGAGATTGGACATGAAGAAGCGGTTCACCGAAGAACAAATCATTGGCTTTCTGCGTGAAGCCGAGGCGGGTATGCCGATTGCCGAGCTCTGCCGAAAGCATGGCTTTTCGGAAGCCAGTTACTACCTCTGGCGGAGCAAATTTGGCGGCATGAGCGTTTCCGATGCCAAGCGTCTCAAGGAATTGGAGCTGGAGAACGCGCGGCTCAAGCGCCTGCTGGCCGAATCCCTTCTCGAAAACGAGGTCACGAAAGAGGCCTGACGAAAAAAATGGTGAGCGCACCTTCGCGCCGGGAGTTGGTGCGCTACCTGACCGATCAAGGCCTGAGCGAGCGGCGTTCACTGAAGGTGGCGGGCATGAGCGCCAGCGCCTTGCGTTATCGGCCCGCGCCGGACCGGAATGCCACTTTGAAGGAGCAGATCATTGCGTTAGCTCAGCGCCCCGGCGCTATGGGCCCGGGATGATTTATCTAAAACTCCGGCAGGCCGGTGAGATCGTCAATCACAAGCGCGTCGATCGGCTGTATGCCGAAGCCGGCTTGCAAGTAAAACGACGCAAGCGAAAGAAGATCCCCGCCGCAGATCGCCATCCAATCGAACGTCCATTGATGGCGAACCCGATGCGGTCGATGGATTTCGTTTTTGATCGTACCGCGGAAGGACGAGCGATCAAGAATCTCACCATCGTCGATGACGCAACGCATGAAGCGGTGGCGATTATTTCTGCGCGAGCGCTGAGTGGTCAGCACCTCACCCGTATTCTTGACGAGCTAGCCACCACACGTGGGCTGCCCAAGGCCATCTGAACCGACAATGGAAAAGAATTCTGCGGGCGGGCCATGCTGTCTTGGGCGCATGCGCGCGGCGTTCAACTGTTTCTCGTTGAGCCCGGCAAACCGAATCAGAATGCCTACATCGAATCGTTTAATGGTCGCTTCCGCGACGAGTGCCTGAATGAACACTGGTTTACCAGTCTGCGCCATGCCAAAGCCATCATCGATACCTGGCGCCGTGAATATAACGAGGAACGACCGAAGAAATCACTCGGCGGCTTAACGCCTGCCGCTTATGCAAAAACGCTTGCCCAGAAGTCAGCTACATTAACCCCGCACTCTAAACCGCCGTGCTACTGAAAACGGGGGTACGTCGCTGCCGGATGAAGGCTAGGATCGCTTCATCTGACTGTAGGCCATGAGGCAGGAGGGGGGACTGCCGCCAGTTACAGTAGCTGCATACCTTGGCGCATGCGAATCCTTTGGATTTCCAGTTGGTGATGACGGTGAAGTTCGGTGCTGAGCGATTGGGCATAGACCTCCTTGGGCGGTATGGACGGAAAAAAGCCCGCAGGGGTGAGCTGCGGGCGGTTATAAGAATTAGTATCAAACGGACGGCTCTCGTAAAGGTTGGGAGAGATGCAGCTAGCCACTCCGCTCTCGCGTTCGAATCGGAGCACGGCTTGAACGGAGTTGTTTCGAAATCCCTTTACACAAAATTCTGCACCTCCTCTGAGCTGATAGTTGTTGTTCCTAAGCTGATTTCTATTATTTCTAATATCCAGGCCTAGTATTTTTTGCTCGGTGAATAAATGACGCGAAAAAACTAGAAAAATAACTGATAGGATGTGGAATGGCATACAAGAATTACATATTCATTGACGAAACATTGATGGACAAACCTATCTATAGGATATTTCCGGTTGGTAGATTTTTTCAGATCCTGACAACAAAAAAATAACATTGGTCAAGCCCTATAAATGGGATGACCCGTTTGAGAATGCTCTTTTGAATAGCCAATTTCAAATTGGCAGTGAATTATGTGACTTTGGAGCCAAGGATTCAGTTTACGGTCAATGCTGGACCCAACACCGGGAGACAGATGCGATGTGGCGTATCTATTCACAGAATAAAGATGGTGTTCGGTTGTCAACTACGCCTAGAAAGCTTCTTGAAGCACTGAAGAGGGTCTGTCCAAATGTGCCTGATTTGAGTTGCTTTATTGGAAAAGTTCAGTATAAAACAAAACATAAAATCATTGAGTCATTCAAAAATATTGATATTTTTAATACAAACGGATCTGGCATAGCTGAGTCATTGCTTTACAAGAGGAGAGAATTTTCTCATGAAAAGGAAATGAGGCTTATCTATAGCGGTGAAGGTGGTAAGTGCAGCAGCGATATATTTCAGTTTGACGTAGATCCAAATGCTCTATTTGATAGAGTTTTGTTTGATCCAAGAATGGAAGAAGGGTTGAGGAAATCTTACATTACCGCAATTAAGGCGCTTGGGTGTGAGGTTGAGGTAAAGAGGTCCATTCTTTACGATGCACCAAAAAATCTGAGCTTCAAGCTTCCGAAATGGTCCCTCGGACTCTAAAGCGTTCCGTAATCGAAAACAAGGTCATGTTGGAATAATAAATTCAAACTATTTCTGTTCGATAGATTATATTCAGGTGAGTGAAAAGTTCGTTGAAATTATTTTAATAATTCAGAGGGTGGGTTTTTGCAAATTTTGAGAGTTGCCGGATTTGAGGTTAAATGAGCTATATTTTTCATTTTTTAAATTCATACGAAGAAAATTTATTATTGATGATTTTGGTTAAATTGTGTATCTCCAAGGTCTTGTCATATAGTAATGATAAGATATCATTTATTCCTTTTTCGGCAGGAAAAATTTGTGATTTAATACGTTCTAAAATAAAATCGCAAGATGTTTTATTAAATCCAACATCAATCAAAAATTTTTCAATTTCAATATGGAGTTCCCCGTTTTCTTGATTTTCTTTTTCTATTAAATTAATTTTATAATCAATAATTTCTGTGGCTTTTTGGTGCCTGTTGGTTAAATCTTTAATTTCTGATCTAAGTTGGCACCATTTTTCAGTTTCGAGAGCCGTACCTGAGGCCGGCAATCTATTTATTATTGTTAGTAATTCGTTAGTAGCATCAAAAATTTCTTTGTCAATTGAATTTATTGATTTTTCTAAATTCTTATAAGCCGAATTTTTTTTTAGCTCAATGCAATATTTTTTTATTTCATTTTTTAGAAATCTCATTGTATTGCCAGCCAATTTATACGTCTCGTTTGATTCGAGTGGTCGAAATAAGTTTTCAATAATATATTTTCTAAGTTCCTCCCATTTTTCTAGAAATTCATCTTCCGGCATCGAATTGCAATATGCTCTTATTTTTTTTCCGGTTACAGAAGTGTATGTCAATTCAAATGGTCGACCTGCATCTTCAAGTTTCATAAAATTTACCAACCAATTAGTCAGGCTGGGGAGATCGCTGTCGAATTTTGGGTACTGTTTAATGAGTGCGCCATATATTAAAATCGTTCTATTTACTTCATTTTCTGCCGATCTGATAGTTTCATGAACGATTTCCCAGGCTGTTTTTGGCCAATTTAATTCGACAGGATATTTATTTTTATTAATTTCATCTTTTGTGGTTTTGATGGAAAATATTTCGTATATTTTTGATTTTAGTTCGATAGTTGCATCATTAATATATTTTTTTGCCTTTTCCTCTTCGCAATCAAAAAATTCCCTGTTTTCTGAAACTCGATGTTGAGCCAATTTTCTATGCGCTAATTGTTCGACATCAAATGGGTTTTCTACCAGTACGTAATAGATTGCTTTCAGGGGACTGGCCACTCCGGTAGTATTTAGTTCAACTTCTCTTTCTTGAATTGATTTGGTTGTGAAGCCAATTTTTAACCCAGTTATATGTTGGCTTTTCATGATGTAAACGTATCCAATTCTTGCGCCTGGCATTAAATAATATCCTTTAAGTTTTTGAAAAGTTAATTGAATTGACGCTGCGGCAATATTTGCAAAACAGGGCGTGGCCGAATTTATTGTAACGGTGATTGAAATCAGTTCTGTGAGATCCTCTTTCCGAACTGGATACTAAATCAAGTGAATACCGCTTTCCAAGCCTGAATGGACATCGTCTATCTCTTGATGATGTTAGGCTGCACATGACAGAAAATTTTCTGGTGCCTCGTTACAGGAGAGTAGTCGAACGTCAACGAATCTCAGTAAGTGCTTTCGCGGTCAATCGGGATGACGTCGAGCGCAGTTGTCCGAGGGGCCATGTAAAGGCGAGATGTGAGGGATGGGTTGATCCAATACCGAATGGCCCAGAAATGCAAAATGCCCAGTCGGTTAAGGCCCGGTGGCACTACAGGACTGTCGGTTGATTTTTTGTTCCAAAAAAAGAAATTTCCCACCACATTGCGCCGACAAAAAGAGGGCTTGCCTTCGGTCCTAGTTGCAAAATATAAAACTAAGTTTCAGATCGACTTTCCCACGGTGAAGATGGAGATAAGTTTTATCCTCGAACGAACGATTCAGTTCGTGCGCTTGCACATCTGATACGAAAAGTGGGCTGCATTCCTTCAATCGTTCCATCGAGCGGTTGGTGTCGGATCTGCCACCGCACGTTAAAAATATTTTTGCTAGAGCTTCTTAGTGTCTGTTTGAAAATTCGATCTTTGTTTGGTCGGCAATGTCCAACGGTACATTCAACCGGAGGAGATCATGTGGACCGAGCAAACCCGTGCGCTTCAAGCTGCGCGCAGTGCGCCTCGCAAGCGTTATCCAAGCGATTTGACGGATGCAGAGTGGGAATTCATCGCGCCACTGTTGCCCAAGCCCGCCCTGCGCGGACGGCATCGCGTCACCGATCTGCGCGAGGTGCTCAATGCGATCCGCTATCTGGTCAGGTCAGGTTGCGAATGGCGCATGCTGCCGACCCACTTCCCGCGCTGGCAGACGGTCTACTGGTGGTTCCGGCGCTTGGTGCGCAGCTTTCTGTTCCAGGTCATTCACGATCTCGCGCTGATGCTCGATAGGCAAGCGCAAGGGCGAGAAGAGCAACCGAGCGCTGCGGTGATCGATAGCCAAACCGTCAAAGCGTCTGGGGCGGCGCGTCGCGGTTACGACGCCGCCAAAAGAGTCACCGGGCGCAAGCGCCACATCGCGGTCGATGCCGACGGCCGCTTACTGATGGTACGGTTGACGCCCCCAGACTTGGCCGATTCGACCGGCGCAGTGCCGGTACTCGACGCCCTCAAGCAGCGCTGGCCGTGGGTCAAACACTTGTTTGCCGATGGTGCCTATGACCGTCGCACGCTGCTCGACAGGGCGGCGTTCCTCGATTTCGTGGTCGAGGTGGTGCGCCGTTTGACCAGCCAACAGGGCTTCGTCCCGTTGCCACGCCGCTGGGTTGTCGAGCGCACCTTCGGCTGGATGATGCAGTGGCGACGATTGGTGCGCGACTATGAGCTGCGACTGGATGTCTCGACCGCGATGATTCATGTCGCGCTGGGGAGTTTGCTGTTGCAACGCCTGCTCATCCCAGGGTGAGTTTTCAAACAGACACTTAGAGCTCGCTATTATCGGCCGCCGATACGTGGCCTTCACTTACCGAAAAGAGGGAGGCTCCAAGGTTTACACGAGCGTTGCCCCTTTCAAGTTAGTCAATCACAAAGGGATTTGGTATCTGGTCGTTCTGGATGGGGAGCGGCTCAAGACTTTTTCCTTTACCAAGATCGAGCAATTGCGTGTGCTCGATGATTGCTTTCCCGCGGATCCGAGCATCGACAAGCGCTTGGCCGACGAAGACGGCATTTGGCTCAGCGAAGATCAGAAGGAAATCGTTGTAAAGATTGATAAAGAAGTGGCCCGGTGCTTCAAACGCCGAAAGCTCATAGCCAATCAAGTGATTGAAAAGGAACTCGAAGATGGAGGACTCATTATTTCTGCGAAGGTTGGTCACGTGAATCAGGTTGTGCCGATCGTCCGTTACTGGATTCCTCACATTCGCATCATCAGTCCTGAGGGTTTGCAGTTGGAGTTGGAGAAAGAGTTGATGGAATATCTCAGGTACAGCCCTGAATCGTAAACTGGCTGCTGAGGAGGAAGATGGGTCGGTAATCCCCCCGGCCGATAGAGGTGATCAGAAGTAGAATTTTCTCGTTCAGG
>CAYZXP010000006.1:0-36831 GCA_964482415.1 uncultured Bifidobacterium sp.
GCAGCAGCCAGCGCTTGACGTTCTGGTGGAAGCCGCCGTCGTGCCGCGCGAAGCCACCGATGCCGCCGGTGGCGGTTACGCGATGGCAGGGAATCACCAGCGGATACCAGTTCGCGCCGCAAGCCTGCCCGACTGCGCGCGGCGCGGAGCCGATGCTGCGCGCGACCTGCCCGTAGGTCAGCACCTGGCCGAGCGGTATCGCATTGATCGCATCCCAGACCTTGCGCTGGTGAGCGGTGCCAACCTCGGGCAAGGGCAGCGAGAATTCGAAATCCGGCTTCTTCAGGTAGGCGCGGACCTGCGCAGCCGCTTCTTTGGCCAGCGGATCGCGCGCCGCCTTCGCTTCGTACTCGGGCGGCAGGTAGACCAGCTCGCGCAGTTCATCGCCATCGATGCGCACGCCGATGCCGCCGAACGGCGCCGCCACCACAGCGTCGAACAGGTCAGGGGAAAAGATGCCGGGATTTACGCTCATCGCTCGCTCCTGCGTTCAGCCCCCGAACACCAGCCGGGGCAGCCACAGCGACAGCTGCGGCAGATAGGTAATCATCAGCAGGAATCCGACCATCGTCAACAGCCACGGCATCACCGCGACCGTCAGCTCGGTGATGCCCATTTTCGCGATGCCGGACGCCACATACAGGTTCAGGCCGACCGGCGGATGGCACATGCCGATCTCCATGTTGACGACCATGATAATCCCGAAGTGCACCGGATCGACGCCCAGCGCGGTCGCCACCGGGAACAGGATCGGCGCCATGATCAGTACGATCGACGACGGCTCCATCACGTTGCCGGCCAGTAGCAGCAGCACGTTCACCACCAGCAGGAAAGCCACCTGCCCCAGCCCCTTGTCGAGCATCCAGCCGGCCATCGCCTGCGGAATGCCTTCGCTGGTCATCAGGAAGGAGAACAGCACCGCGTTGGTGATGATGTAAAGCAGCATCGCCGACATCGCCGCCGAGTCCAGCAGCACCTTCGGCACCTGCTTCCAGCCCATGTCGCGGTACACGAACAGCGCGATCACGAATGCATACACGGCCGACATCGCCGCCGCTTCGGTCGGCGTGAAGGCGCCGCTGTAGATGCCGCCGATGACGACGACGATCAGCATCAGTCCCCAGACGCTCTTGCGGAAGGCTTGCCAGCGCTCGGTCAGCGTTGCGCGCGGCAGCCGCGGATACGCCTTCTTGCGCGCCAGCACCCAGGTGGTCAGCCCCAGCAGCGCGGCCAGCAGGATGCCAGGCACCACGCCGGCGATGAACAGCTTGCCGACCGAGGTATTGGTCGACACCGAATACATCACCATCACGATCGACGGCGGGATCAGGATGCCGAGCGCACCCGAGGTCGTGATCACGCCGGCGCCGAAGGATTTCGGATAGCCCTGCCGCACCATTGCCGGCATCAGGATCGAACCGATCGCCACCACGGTCGCCGGCGACGAACCCGACACCGCCGCGAACAGTGCGCAGGCCAGCACGCCGGACAGCGCGAGGCCGCCGTGCCAGTGCCCGACCATCGAGGTCGCGAACGCGATCATCCGCCGCGCGACGCCGCCATGCGTGAGGAAATTGCCGGCGAGGATGAAGAACGGGATCGCCATGATCTCGAACTTTTCGATGCCGGTGAACAGCTTCAGCGCGACCGCCTGCACCGGCACTTCCGTCATCGTGAACAGGAAGGTCAGCACGGTCAGGCCGAGCGCGATCGAGATCGGCATGCCGGTCAGCATCAGCGCGATCAGCAACACAAAGATGATGGCGCTGTTCATTGCCGGCCCTCCGCTGCGTCCTCGGTCAGGCCTTCGACATGCGCATGGTCATGCACGGGCAACTCGCCTCCCCGAGCGAAATTCCAGGCGACCTGCAGGAAGCGGAAGCACATCAGCGCCGAGCCGGCGGGAATGGCGAGGTAGACGATCCAGATCGGCAGCTCCAGCACTTCCGAGGTGCTGGATGTGTCGGACAGCTCGTAGACAAAATCTGCACCGAGCGCGGCGATGATGCCCGTGAACAGCGCGCCGGCCAGCAGACCGAACAGGATGAAGCCGCGCCGGCCGCGCTCGTCGAGCCGGTTCACCAGCACGTCAACGCCGACGTGAATGCCGGTGCGCACGCCATACGCGGCGCCGAACTTCGCCATCCAGACGAACATGTAGATCGTGATTTCCTGCGCCCAGCTGGTGTTCAGCGTCAGCAGCCAGTCCTGCAGGCCCGGAATCGCCAGGCCGGACAGATAGCGGTGCAGCACCGCGACGAAGACGACGATCGTTGCCGCTGCCATCAGCGCCGCGATCAGCCACTCCTCGAGATGGTCGAGAATTTTCATGTTGTTTGTTGTTGTGTTCCCGGCTCCGCAGCCCCGAGGAGTCGCCCGGCCGGGCGGGTTATTTTGCCGCGACTGTCTTGTTGACCGCGTCAATCAGGTCCTTGCCGATGCGGCCGGCCATCTTTTGCTGCACCGGCAGCAGCGCCTTGCGCCATTCTGCCTTCTCGGCTTCGGTCGGCACGTAGACGGTGGTCTTGCCCGACTTCTTCACCGCCTCGAGTGCCGCATCGTTCTCCTGCTGCGCGATCTTGTCGCCATACACGGTGGCTTCGCGCATCGCGCCTTCGAGCTGCGTGCGGATGTCCGCCGGCAGCTTGTCCCAGAACTTCTTGTTCACAATGACCGCGTAGCCGATGTAGCCGTGGTGGGTGGCGGTCAGGTGCTTCTGCACCTCATGCATCTTCTGCGTGTACAGGTTGGACGGCGGGTTTTCGGTGCCGTCGACCACGCCGGTCTGCAGCGCCTGGTAGACCTCGGAGAAGGCCATCACCTGCGGGTTCGCGCCGAGCGTGCGCATTTGTTCGTCCAGCACTTTCGATGCCTGGATGCGCATCTTCAGGCCCTTCACGTCAGCCGGCACATGCAGCGGCCGGTTGGCCGACATCATCTTGAAGCCGTTGTCCCAGTACGCGAGACCGAGCAGCCCCTTCGATTCGAGCTTCTTCAGCAGGTCGCGCCCGATCGGGCCATCGGTCACGCGGTCGAGCGCGGCCTTGTCCGGGAAGATGTACGGCAGGTCGAACAGCTCGAATTCCTTCACGCCCAGCGGCCCGAACTTCGCCAGCGACGGCGCCAGCATCTGCACCGCACCCAGCTGCAGCGCTTCCAGTTCTTCCTTGTCCTTGTACAGCGTGCTGTTCGGATAGACCTCGACCTTCACCCGGCCCTTGGTCGCGGCCTCGGCCAGCTCCCTGAACTTCTCGGCAGCCTTGCCTTTGGGCGTGTCCTTCGCGACCACATGGCTGAACTTGATGACGATGGGTGCCTGCGCCAGGGCGTTCGACACGCCGAAGGGAGCGGTCAGGAAGGCGGACAACAGGGCAATCAGCAGCGGGCGGCGTGGCATGCGGGTCTCCGATAAGGGGGAAATGATTATTCTTGTCTCGGCGCGTATTGTGTCGGCTCATGGTCGCCATGACAACCATCGCCGGCGCCGCCCTGTTGCGGGCGGCGGAATGCACGAGACTTCAGCTGGCCTGATGCCGTTGCAGCGCCCACTGCACGTGCTCGCGCACCAGCGCCGACGGATGGCCGGCGCGCGCATTCAGCGCCGCCACGATGGCCGGGTCGCCGCGCCGGGCGTCGGCCGCATTGCCGAGGCCGACGGCGAGGTTGCGCAGCCAGCGCTCGTGGCCGATGCGGCGGATCGGACTGCCCTCCAGACGGCGGTCGAACTCTTCTTCAGTCCATGCAAACAGGTCGACCAGCGAGGCGCTGTCGAGGCCGTTGCGCACGTCGAAATCCGGCAGCACGCTGCGCTGCGCGAACTTGTTCCATGGGCAGTGCAGCTGGCAGTCATCGCAGCCGTACACCCGGTTTCCGATCAGCGGCCGCAACTCAACCGGGATGCTGTCCTTCAGCTCGATGGTCAGGTAGGAAATGCAGCGGCGCGCATCGAGCCGGTAAGGCGCGACAATCGCCTGCGTCGGGCAAACGTCGAGGCAGGCGCGGCAGGCGCCGCAGTGCGCACTGCCGGGGGCATCGACCGGCAGCGGCAGGTCGGTATAGATTTCGCCGAGGAAGAAGGTCGAGCCGGCATCGCGGTTCAGCAGCAGCGTATGCTTGCCGCGCCAGCCCATGCCGGCGCGCTGCGCGATCTCGACTTCCATCACCGGCGCCGAATCGGTGAAGGCGCGGAAGCCGAAAGGCCCGATGGCGGCACGCACCCGCTCGGCCAGCTGCTGCAACCGCGCGCGCAAGACCTTGTGATAGTCGCGGCCACGCGCATACACCGACACCACGGCTGCCGCAGGATCCTGCTGGCGGGCGGCCTCGCGCTCGCGCCAACCGTCGGTGCCCTCGCGCGGCAGGTAATCCATGCGCGCGCTGATCACGCGCACGGTGCCCGGCACCAGCGCGTCGGGACGCGCGCGTTTGTCCCCGTGCGCTGCCATATAATCCATCTGACCGTGAAAGCCCGCGGCCAGCCAGTCGCGCAACTGCTGCGCGGCATCGCCGAGATCCGCATCGGCGATGCGCACGTCGGCAAAGCCGAGTTCGCGCCCCCAGTCCCGGATCGACTGGGCAAGCGCGGCAAGCTGTTCCGGAGACTGGGACACGGTGGGCAGATGACTGGATTCAATGACAACGCGCCGGCACGGCGCAGACAGGCATTTTAAGTGATGAGGCACTGGCAGGACTTCCTGAAGGACGAAGCGGGCACGCAGGCGCTCGGCGCGGCGCTGGCGCGCGTGCTCGCGCCGGGGCTGTCGCTGCATCTGCACGGCGACCTCGGCGCCGGCAAGACCTTTCTGACGCGCGCGCTGCTGCATGCGGCCGGCTACGAAGGCCGCGTGAAAAGCCCGACCTACACGCTGGTCGAGCCGTATGCGATCACGCTGCGCGGCCAGCCGGTCGAACTGCTGCATTTCGACCTGTACCGGATGGGCAGTCCGGAGGAATTCCTCGACGCCGGCTTCCGCGAGCATTTCGGCGCCGGCAAGGTCTGCGTGGTCGAATGGCCCGAGCAGGCAGCCGGCGTGATCCCGCCCGCCGACATCGATGTTTTCCTCTCTGCAGAGGGTGAGGGTCGTGCGGTAGAATTGCGCGCACATACTGATCTGGGCGCATCATGTCTGGAAAAACTGCACCTCAGCCCGAATCTGTGAAGTCTTCTTCGCGCCGTACCGTGCTCAGGGCCGGCGCCACCCTCTTGTTGTCCCTGGTCTCCACGCGCATTGCCCACGCTGCGCAGATCGCCGCGGTGCGGGTCTGGCCGGCGGCCGACTACACGCGCGTCACCGTCGAGACCGACAGCAAGCTCAAGGCCACCCATTTCCTCGTCAAGGACCCGAACCGTCTGGTGGTCGAGATCGACGGCGTCGACCTCGACGCGAAGCTGAAAAGCCTGGTCGCGAAAATCCAGCCGAATGATCCCTACATCGCGCAGGTGCGCGTCGGCCAGAACCGGCCCGGCGTGGTGCGCATGGTGTTCGACCTGAAGGACGAGATCCAGCCTCAGGTGTTCACGCTCGATCCGGTCGGCGAATACAAGCACAGGCTGGTGTTCGACCTGTACCCGGCGCATCCGGTCGACCCGATTGCCGAGCTGCTGCAAAAGGACCGCGCCGCGCCCGCTCCTGCCGGACAGCGCTCCGTCAGCGGGCAGGTGACGTTGACGGATCCGGAACCCGCGAAGGAAGCGGACAAGGGGCCGGGCGAATTCACGCGGATGATCACGATCGCGCTCGACCCTGGCCACGGCGGGGAAGATCCGGGCGCGGTCGGCCGCGGCGGCAATTTCGAGAAAAACGTGGTGCTGGCGATTGCGCAGCGCCTGAAGGGGAAGCTGGAACAGGAGCCGAATGTGCGCGTGATGCTGACGCGCGACGGCGACTACTTCGTGCCGCTGAACGTGCGCGTGCAAAAGGCGCGCAAGGTGCAGGCCGACCTGTTCGTGTCGGTCCATGCGGACGCCTTCATCGAGCCGACCGCGCGCGGCTCGTCGGTGTTTGCCCTGTCGGAGAAAGGCGCCAGCTCGACCGCTGCTCGCTGGCTGGCGAACAAGGAAAACGCATCCGACCTGATCGGCGGGATCAACATCCGCAGCAAGCATCCGCAACTGGCCAGCGTGCTGCTCGACCTGTCGACCACCGCGCAGATCAATGACAGCCTGAAGCTGGCCAAACATGTGCTGAGCGAGATCGGCACGATCAACCGGCTGCACAAGCCGCATGTGGAACAGGCCGGCTTTGCGGTGCTGAAGGCGCCGGACATTCCGAGCATCCTGGTGGAAACCGCGTTCATCTCGAACCCGGAAGAAGAAGCCAAGCTGACCGATGAAAAATACCAGGACCAGATGGCAGACGCGCTGATGCGCGGCATCGTGCGCTACCTGCGCAAGCACCCGACGCTGAACCGCGGCCGGGTCACCTGAGGATTTGGCTTTCCGGCGCTTCAGGCGCCGGTGCCGGCCTTCTTCGCGAACAGCCGGCGCACCAGCCTGATCAACGCCGCCAGCGCGACCGGCCCGGCGGCCGCCGCCACCCCGACCAGCACGATCGCATTCAGGTGGTCACGGATGATCGGTATGTTGCCGAAGAAGTAGCCGGCCATCACCAGTGCAAGCACCCACACCAGCGCGCCGCTGACGTTAAACATCTGGAAGCGGCCGAAACCCATCGCCGAGATACCGGCGACGAAGGGCGCGAACGTGCGGATCACCGGCAGCCAGCGCGCCAGCACGATGGTCTTGCCGCCATGCGACTCGAAGAACGCATGCGTCTTTTCCAGCGCGGTGCGATCGATCCAGCGATAGTTGTGCGTGAACACACGCTGGCCGATGGCCCGACCGATCAGGTAATTCACGGTATTGCCGGCGACTGCCGCAACCACCAGCAGCGTAATCAGCAAAGGCGCGTTCATCATGCCGTTCGCACAGAACGCACCGGCAATGAACAGCAGCGTGTCACCCGGCAGGAAAGGAAACACCACCAGTCCCGTCTCGGCGAACACGATCGCGAACAGCACCGCATACACCAGCGGCCCGTAGGCCTGCAGCAGGCTGCCCAGTGATTTGTCGACATGCAGTACGAGATCGAGCAGTTGCGTAAATTCCATGGCGTGACGACGGGTCGAAGCAGACGGTGGGAAAGAGCCGATGATACACGCAGCCCCTGCCGCCGTCGCCCGGGAATACCGCAACAATCGCTCGGTATAATCGCGCCATGAGCACTCCCTTCAGCGGCCCCCGCGTCATCCGCCAGCTTCCCGACCAACTGATCTCGCAAATCGCCGCCGGCGAGGTGATCGAACGACCATCCGCTGTGGTCAAGGAGCTATTGGAGAACGCACTCGACGCCGGCGCGACGCAGCTAACCATCCGTCTCGAGGCCGGCGGCGTGAAGCGTATCGCGATCACCGACAACGGCTGCGGCATTCCGCCGGAACAGATGCCGCTGGCGCTCGCGCGCCATGCGACATCGAAGATCGCCAGCCTGCATGACCTTGAGAATGTCACCACGCTCGGCTTTCGTGGCGAGGCGCTGGCGTCGATCGCGTCGGTCGCGCAGCTGACCGTCACCTCGCGCACCGCCGATGCCGCGCATGCGTGGCAGGTGGCCGGCCACGATCCGCAGTCGGGCAGCCCGGCATCCGGCGCGCAGGGCACGCTGATCGACGTGCAGGACCTGTACTTCAACACGCCCGCGCGCCGCAAGTTCCTGAAGTCCGATCAGACCGAGTACGGCCATTGCGTGGAGGTCGTGCGGCGCATAGCGCTGGCGCGCCCGGACGTGCGCTTCACCGTCACGCACAACGGCAAGACCACCGAGCACTGGCAGGAAAGCGGCCTTGAGCAGCGCAGCGCGCAGATCCTTGGCGACGAGTTTGCGAGCGCGCGTCTGTCGCTGGAAGAATTCGCCGGGCCGCTGAGGCTGCAAGGCTTCGTCGGCCTGCCGACCGCTGCACGGATGCGCGCGGACTCGCAATATTTTTATGTGAACGGCCGCTTCGTGCGCGACAAGCTGCTCACGCATGCGGTGCGCGCCGCCTACCAGGACGTGCTGCACGGCGACCGTTTTCCGTCATACGTACTGCAGCTCGACCTCGATCCGGCGCTGGTCGACGTGAACGTGCATCCGTCGAAGATCGAAGTCCGCTTCCGCGACAGCCGCGCGGTGCACCAGTTCGTGTTCCATGCGGTCAGCCGCGCGCTGGCGCGCACCTCCGCGACCGCGCAGGGCGAAGTGCCCGCGCCGGCCGCCGGCCTGTCGGCCGCGCCGTCGGCATCGGGGCCGCTGCCGTGGGTGAACCAGCCGATGCGGCAGGCCTCGTTCGGCGTCGCGCAGGAACGCGCCACCTACGGCGCGATGTTCGCCGACACGTTGCGCGCCGATACATCCGGCGTTTCCCAATCCGGTAGTGCCGGCAGCCTGCAGTCGCTGTTTCCTTCACAGCCCGCTCCGGCACAGGCCACCGATGACGACGCCTTCCCGCTTGGCTTCGCGCTGGCGCAGCTGCACGGCATTTACGTGCTCGCGCAAAACCGCACGGGGCTGGTGCTGGTGGACATGCATGCGGCGCACGAGCGCATCCTGTACGAGCAGTTCAAGCAGGCGCTCGAAGAGGACGCGGTCCAGCTGCAGCAACTGCTGATACCGGTGACCTTCCATGCGGACCCGGTCGAAGTCGGCACGGCAGAAGAGAACGCCGGCACGCTGGCCGCGCTCGGCTTCGACATCGCCGCGATGTCGCCGACCACGCTGGCGGTGCGCGCGATACCGGCGCTGCTGAAGAACAGCGATGCGCAGGCGCTGGCACGCGACATCCTCCGTGACGTGCGCGAATTCGGCGGCTCGCGCATTCTCGTCGAGCGGCGCAACGAACTGCTCGGCACCCTCGCCTGCCACACCGCGGTGCGCGCAAACCGGCAGCTGACGCTGCCGGAGATGAATGCGCTGCTGCGGCAGATGGAAGCGACCGAACGCTCCGACCAGTGCAACCACGGCCGCCCGACCTGGGTACAGCTGGCGCTCAACGACCTCGACAAGCTTTTCCTTCGCGGGCAATGACCATGAAGATTTCACCGCTGCCGCAATTCGTGCACGCGCCCCTGTTCGTGCTGATCACGACCATGCTGATGATGCAGCCGCTGTCGACCGATCTCTATCTCGCGTCGCTGCCCAGCCTGGCTTCCGGCTTCGGCGTGCCGGTGTCGACCGTGCAGCTGACGCTGACGCTGTTCGTGGTCGGCTTCGGCAGCGCGCAGCTGGTGGTCGGGCCGCTGTCGGACCGCTATGGCCGCCGCCCGGTACTGCTGGCGGGACTAGCGCTGTATGTCGCGGCCACCGCGCTGTGCGGGCTGTCGCATTCGATCGAACTGCTGATCGCCGCGCGCTTTCTGCAGGCGCTCGGCTGCTGCACGGCGGTGATGATCTCGCGCGCGATCGTGCGCGATGCGTATGCGCCTCAGGACAGCGCCCGCCTGATCGCGCGCGCCAGCACCTGGATTTCGCTGGCGCCGATCGTCGGCCCCATCCTCGGCTCCTATCTGCAGGTGGCATTCGGATGGCGCGCCGCTTTCGTCGCGCTCGGCGTGTTCTCTGCGTGCGTGATGGCTGCCTGCATCCTGCACCTGCCGGAAACCAATGAACACAAGAACCCGCAGGCCACCAACCTGCGAGGACTGGCCGACAGTTATCGACTGGTGCTTGGCTCGCGCGAGTTCTGGCTGAACGTGATTCCTTGCGCGCTCACCTATGGCGGCATTTTCAGTTTCATCTCCGGCTCCAGCTTCGTGCTGATCAAAGTGCTCGGCGTGCCCACCCAATGGTTCGGCTACTGCTTCGGGCTGGGCGTGTCCGGCTACATGACCGGCACACTGATCTGCCGCCGGCTGCTGAAGACCATCAGCGGCGAGCAGGCGCTGCGGATCGGCAGCGCCTGCTCGCTGACGGCGGGACTGTACTTCCTCGCCGCCACCCTGTTCGGCCTCTGGCACTGGGCAGTCGTGGTGCTGGCGATGTTCCTCGCGATGGTCGCGCACGGCATCAATTTCCCGGTGTCGCAGTCGGGCGCGGTGTCGCCCTTCCCGCGGCAGGCCGGCACCGCAGCCGGTCTGATGGGCGCGATCATGATGGCGTTTGCGTTCGTCATCGGCAGCATTGTCGGCGCGACCCACAACGGCACGCTGTACCCGCTGGCGATCATGGCGGCGGTGCTGGGCACGCTGAATTTCCTGTCGGTGCGGCTGATCGCAAGGCGCCCGGTGCTCGCATGAACAAGCCGCTGGCCGTTGCCATCATGGGCCCGACCGCGTCGGGCAAGACGGCGGCCGCGCTCGCCATCGCGCAGCAGCTTCCCTGCGAAATCATCTCGGTTGACTCGGCGCTGGTGTATCGCGGCATGGACATCGGCACCGCCAAGCCGACGGCCGATGAGCTGGCCGCGGCGCCGCATCACCTGATCAACATCCTCGACCCGACCGAGTCCTATTCGGTCCGGCAGTTCCGCGACGATGCGCTGCGGCTGGTTGCCGATATCCAGTCGCGCGGCAAATTGCCGCTGCTGGTCGGCGGCACCATGCTGTACTTCAAGGGACTGCGCGACGGGCTCGACGACCTGCCGCAGGCCGACCCGGCGCTGCGCGCGCAGATCGACATGGAGATCGCCCGGCACGGCGTAGTCGCGCTGCACGAAAGGCTGCGCGCACTGGATCCCGTCACGGCCGAACGGCTGAAGCCGACCGACACGCAGCGGGTGCAGCGGGCGCTGGAGATCATCCTGCTGACCGGGCAGCCGATGTCGGCGCTGCTGGCAAAATCCGCGCCGCCGGACTTGCCGTTCACGCTGCTGCCGATCGCGCTGGAGCCGTCCGACCGCAGCGTGCTGCACGCGCGGATAGCAGAACGATTCGACAAGATGCTGGCCGCGCACCCCGGCCTGCTCGATGAAGTGAAGGCACTGCGCGCGCGCGGCGACCTGCACCTCGGCCTGCCGTCCATGCGCTGCGTCGGCTACCGGCAGGCGTGGGAATACCTCGACGGCCAGATTACGCAGGCCGAATTGCGCGAAAAGGGGATCGCGGCGACGCGCCAGCTGGCCAAGCGGCAGCTGACCTGGCTGCGCAGCATGGACGACCGGATCGTGGTCGATTGCCTGGCCAGCGACGCGGCGGAGCAGGTGATGCAAAAAATCAAAGAAAATTCACGTTGACAAGGAAATCCGTCATCGCCATAATTGCGGGCTTCGTGGTGATATAGCTCAGTTGGTTAGAGCACAGCACTCATAATGCTGGGGTCGGTGGTTCAAGTCCACCTATCACCACCACATACATTCCGGAGCGATCCGGCAAAGGCTGGAAACCCGAGAGAAATCAACGGTTCCGGCCTTTTTTACGTCCGCAGTAGTCTGGCTCGTTTTTACTCCGCGCGTAACAAGATCCTTTCGAACTGTTCCAAGTCGTTCGAACAGTTTCTAATCCCTTCGAGGCCTTCGGGGTGCGCTCTTCCAGCAACTTCCGAACCAGACAGGCCTCTTCATAGGCCTCAAGGTCTTTGAGCCGGTACAAGACATTTCCCACGATCTTCAAATACCGCAGTCCCTCGCCGACATTGCGCCAGCGCTGAAGGCTCGCGACGGAACACGCCCATCGATCGGCGAGCATTTTTTCAGTCAGGAGTTCTCGGCTGGGTTGGTTGTTAACCTCTGCAATGCAGAGTGAGGACTCTGGCATGGCCTCCCTAGCATCCGTCTTGACGATGCTTCTGGTCAGGACATCCAGCACGTCGCGAGTGCTTTCAGCCCGTGGCGTCGCGGAAGGTATGTGGCCCCGGGCTTGTGTCTCGACGTCTGTACGAAGTGATTTCAATACAGGCTCATACCGATGAGCTGCGTTTTTTTCTCAGCCCGCTTCGCAACGAAAGAACTGTTTGTGGCGGCTCGGTGGAATGCCTGCTCCCGGCCAGCAGCAGAAGGCCACACTTGAAGACGCCAACGTCTGAACTCCCTGCTGCTTCAGCGCCAGCTCAGGCTGACAGTCGACACCCTTTATGCCGCCTTAGGCGTCCAGAGATGCTGAGATCTCTTCAGCAGCCACAGAATGATGAAAAAATTCATCAGATTCCAGGCAATGCCATTGATGAAGGCTGTGTTGTAGCGGCCCGTCAGGTCGAAGATCGCGCCTGAAATCCAGCCGCCAAAGGCCATGCCGATCAAGGTGCCGAATATTACGCTGCCCACACGGACTCCAGCTTCCTTCGGGGGAAAATGTTCACGGATGATGATGGCGTAAGCGGGAACGATACCTCCTTGAACGAGCCCGAACATGGCGGAAATGACATAGAGTGAGGTCAAGTCGTCGAACGGTAGGAACAAAGCCAGAGCGATGCATTGCAATGCAGAGCCCACAAGCAAGGTTTTGAGGCCGCCGATGTGATCGGAAATCCAACCCGACGCCAATCGACTCAGAATGCCAAATCCCAGCATCAGGGAAAGCATCTCGGCACCCCGGGCAGCACCAAACCCAAGATCTGTGCAGTAAGACACAATATGGACCTGGGGCATCGACATCGCCACGCAGCATCCGATCGCAGCAACGAAAAGTGCAAGCTGCGCATTCTTGGGTGACAGTCCGAATGGGTTATCGCTCGTGTGACCAGAACTGGCCATACCGCCGCCAACAGGTAGCACTACGGGCGGGCACTGGCGAATCTTGAGACTGAGGAGCGCCATGATCAGTGCCGTGAAAATGCCAAGGCTGATATATGTCTCGCGCCAGCCGAAATGATCCACACCATATTGAATGATCGGCGGCCACACGGTGCCCGCCAAGTAGTTCCCGCTTGCGCAGATCGCCACGGCAATACCTCTGCGCTTCGCCCACCAGAGCGAGGTATCAGCAATCAAGGGCACAAAGGCGCTGCCCACGCCCAGAAAACCGATCAATAACCCATGGGCCATGCCAAAGACATAGAGGTTGCCCGTGGTGCCCGCAATCACATACCCGCCAAAGACGCCCGCAGCGCCGAGTTGGATCACGCGGGCGATGCCGAACCTATCTGCCCAGCGGCCGCAGAAGATGCCGCCAAGGCCAAAGCCGATCATGGTCAAGGCGTAGGGCAGCGATGCATCCGCACGGGAGATACCGAATGCACTTTGAATCTGCGGCATGACGACGGACAGCACATACATGCCGCTATTGCCCATGGTGGCGATGAGTAAGACGACGAACAGCCTCCAGGCGGCGTAGCGGGAGTCAATGAGGTTCGGATCGGCAGGCTGGTTGGTTGAGTGCATCGCGAGTGCTGGTCGGTTAATTTTTCCAATGCAAGTGTATGATCCTCAGCGTTGGCTGATTTTCGATATGTTGACAATTTATTTTCAAATGCTGACATTTATCCCTGAGGATCCGTCGCCGCGAGAGATTCCCTCCAAGTCACAGCCTGTGACGGTGCACCTGAGGTCCCCGAAGACCGATCTGGTTGTCCCTTCCCACCAGCATCCCTGGGCGCAGATTGCTTACCCCTATAGCGGAAGCATCCGGGTGTTCGCGTCCAACACGACGTGGATCGTGCCCTCGCTGCGGGCGGTCTGGATTCCGCCGGATGTGGAGCATCAGGTGACGATGCTTGGGGATGTGGAGTTGAGGACGATCTATGTCGCCCCGGAGGCGGCCCCCGAGACGCTGCGGCGGTGCATGGTGTTCGAGGTCACCGATTTGCTGAAGGCATTGATCGAAGCCCTCCGAACCAATCCAAGCGATGGATCAGCCTACGCGGACAAGCGCCGCAAGCAGCTATCCCAATTGATCCTCACCGAGTTGGTCCAAGTGTCTGCCTTGTCCTTGGGCTTGCCCATGCCTCAAGACCGCAGGCTCCAGGCGATGTGCAAGGCACTGACCCTGGATCCAGGCTCGACAGCCACACTGGAGGAGTGGGCGGAAGTCGTTGGGGCAAGTTCCAGGACCCTGGCGCGCCTGTTCGAGCAGGAGTTGGGCTTGGGTTTTGGGGAATGGCGACAACAACTGCGGTTGGCAGCGGCGATTGACCTGATGGGCAAACGCGTCCCGCTCAATGAAGTGGCAAACAAGCTAGGCTACGCCAACCCCGCAGCTTTCACCGTGATGTTCAAGCGGGCGTTTGGTGTTCCTCCGAGTCAGTTCATCAAGAACTGACCTCCGGTTTTTTTATTCAGTTATCCCCGTCCTGATTCAGGCACTTCGGTCAGCTCGCGACCGGCGCGCCGACCTGTCGCATCGGATCGGCCTTGCGGAATGCCTCCAACTCCTCGCAGGCCTGCATGATGCGATCAATCGTCGGCGTATCCGGTACCGTAATCTTGAAAACACGCATGACGACCAGAATGCTGGCCAGGCAAATGTCCGCCATCGTCGGCACGTCGCCGTGACAGAAGCGGCCCGTTTCCGGATCCGTCGCCAAACGCTGCTCGACTGCACGCAGCCCGGTGCTGAACCATTGAATCTGCCATGAGCGCCACGCAGCGTCATCGAACCCGTGTGCACCCATCAATTGTTTTTTTACACGCGGAGTAATCAGCGGATGCGTATCGGCCGCCAGCATCTGAGCGATGGATCTCACGCGCGCCCGTGCATAAATCTCATCCGGCAGTAGCGGAGGTTGCGGCTGAAATTCTTCCAGAAATTCAAGGATGGCCAACGACTGCGTCAGCGGCGCGTGACCGGTCACGGCCAATGCCGGAATCGCGCCCATCGGATTAATCTTCAGAAACGCGTCTGAGCGATGCTCACCGGCGTCCACATTCACGAACCGCTCCTGCGCGGGCAGCCCTTTCAACCCAAGGGCGACACGGACACGGTAAGTGGCAGAGGTACGCCAGTACGCATACAGTTCAAAGACCGGAGAGTTTTCCATGTCGAGCCTTTCGTAATGAAGTCGGGCGAGGTGTGCAAGCTTCATGCTGATGAAGCCGAGTAAGGGCAAGTATAGATTGGGCAACGACTTCCGAGCGCGCCGGCCGGCATCGCTGCCGAAACCATCGAGGGCAGAAAGTCGCTCCGGAATGGCTGTGCGCCGAGACAGCCACTGTGCGCCGGCAGACGCCTGCTAATTCGACCGCCCGGCCAACCGTTCGCAGCGCTCGGCGTCCACCGGATGCCCCGCCTCGCGAAAGCGCACTGCCGCGGCGGCAAAGTGCGCCCCTGCCGCTTCGGCGTCGCCGCGCGTTGCCGCGATGTGTCCGCGCACCTCGTCATGCGCGGCATACCAGGCCGGCAGGCGCATCACCACGTCAGCCAGATAAGCGCACTGTTCCTCGTGTTTTTCCGCCAGTGCGAGTTCGCCGGCGCGTGCCGCTGCAATCGCTGCGGGCACGGCGAAGGTAATGCGACAGCCCGGGCAGGTTTCCAGCGGCCCGCGCACGGAGGCGCTGGCGTCCTCCATCACGTGCAATGCGGCCGCCGGATCGTCGGCATGCAGGTTGATGCGCGTGCCGTAGATGCGATCGAGCAGATGGAAGCCGATGTCGGTCTGGCGCGCCACGTCGAGGGCTTCGTCGATCAAGGCGCGGGCCTCGTCTCGCTGCCCCTGATGCAACGCTACTTCCGCCAGACGCTGCAGCGACAGCGCCTCACCGACCGGGCCGCCAATGGCCCGATGCAGACGGGCGCCTTCACGCAAGTGTTCGCGCGCTTCGGCGAGGTTGCCGGCCAGCCATTCGGCCTCGCCGCGCAGCGTCACGCCGAAAGCATGCCCGCGTGCCGCGCCGAGCCGCCGGGCCTCGGAAGACAGGGCCTGCGCGAATTGAATGACTTCGTCGTAAGGGCGCGCGCCGTACAGGAAACGCTGGGTGATGCACAGGTGGCCGTCGAAGACCCGCAGCGCCAGATGAGGCACCTGGCTGGTCTCGTGCAGGTCAGCCCAGACGCTCTGGTGCAGTTCACCTCGCGCATGCGCTGCCGCAGCCTGCGCCCACGAGGCAATGACCAGCGAGGTGGTGTCGCCCGACTGCAAGGCCAGCCGCCGCGCCACCGCAGCCTTCGCGGTGCCAATGGCGGGGTCGCCAGCGCCCAGCGCGGCCGCACCGCTGTAGGCCAGCGCCTCGCACAGCCGACCCTCGACGCTGGTGGGCTTCAATCCGGCCAGGACCGTCAATGCCCCTTTCGGATCGCCGAGTTTTACCTGGGCCAGCGCGGCCTTGGCGCGCAGATTGTGGCTTTCGGGTTCGCCGGCCACGTCAGCAGCTGCATGGTACGCGGCCAGCGCCGCCGGCTCCCCCATCGCGTCGAGTGACTCGGCACGCAGCCGCAGGCCTTCGGCATGATCGGGCCGGAATGCAAGCAAAGGCTCCAGAAGACGCACCACATCGCTGAAAGCGGCCAGGCGCACGGCTTCTCGCGCAGCGGCCAGCAGCCAGGGCATTGCGTCCCGCCGCTGACCTGCGGCCAGCCAGTGGCGGGCGATGTCGGCGGGCGGACCTTCAAGCCCGGCGAGCAGCGCCGCAATCCGGCCGTGCATCTTCAGCCGCCGGTGCGGCAATACCTGCTCGGCAAGCGCCTGCTGCACCAGGTGGTGGCGAAAACGGTAGCGATTGGCCACGGGCAGCAGCACACCGGCGGCGAGAGCGGCGTCCAGCGACTCGAGGCTCGGCACTTGCGCCTCTGCCGCCAATGCTTCGGCGGTGGCGACATCAATCTCGTCGCTGCACAGCGCGAACCACTTGAGCAGACTCAGCGTGCTGTCCGGCACATCGCACAGCCGCTCGATGATGGCCTCGGCCACCCCGCCGGGCAAGCGCGAATCGGCGCGAGCGCCGGCACAGCGCGCCAGCTCGATCGCCGCGAAAGGGCTGCCGTCGGCAGCGCGCACGACTTGCGTCACCATGGCGTCGGTTATGCCCGCTGGCGCCACGCGCGCCACCAGCCGGCGGCACTCGTCGTCGGGCAAAGGATCCATCTCGATCACCTGAAGGACGCCCGATCGCTGCAGGCGGCTCAGCGCGTGTGCCAGCGCCGCGCCGGCGACGGGCGGACGTGTGGCGAGCAGCACGCACATTCCCGGGCAAGTGGCTATCAGCTGGGTGATCACGTCGACATCGGCGTCATCAGCGAGATGCGCGTCATCGACTTGCAGCAGCACTTGTTTGCCCGGCGCCGCAGCCAGCAGCAAGCGATGGATCGCGCCCACCACCTGATGTCTTCCCAGCGGACCGGGCAGCGCACCGGCCGGCCCCGCCTGCGGGCTGAGCACGGCCAGCACCGAGCGCGCCTGTGAGCCGATTCGGTCGACGATGCTGCGGTCGTCGATGATCAGGCGCTCGGCGATCGTGCGCATCACCGCATAGGTGCGGCCGGTCTGCGACGCGCCGACGTGGCACACTGCCCAGCCACGGGCTTGGGCCTGCGCTGCGATTTCGCGCGCGAGCGCACTCTTGCCAATACCGGCCGGCCCGCGCAACACGATTCCGCCCGGCCGCTGCGGAACCGCCAGTCCAAGCCAGGCGATGGCCTGCGCAATCGCCTGCGCGCGTCCGACGAAGGCAGGTCCGCTGGCCTGCAGGCCGGCGATGCAGCGTTCGTACAAGGCCTGCGTTTGCGCATCCGGCGACACCCCGAGGCCCTGCTGCAGCGCCTCGCGCAATCTGGCATACCAGCGCAGTGCGGCAGACCGGTTGCCCGCAGCCAATTCACTTTGCATCAGCGCGCGGTGCGCAGCCTCATCTTCCGGGTCAATCCGGGCCAGCCGCTCCCACTGCCCGCTGGCGCGCAGCAATTGCAGCTGGCGCTCGCGCAGGCGTTCGCGCGCAGCTTCGGCCCAGCCTTCGAAACGCGCTCCGGGCAGCAGGTCGCCCGTGTAAGTGGCGGCCACATCGGCGCATTCGGCGGGGTCGCGCTGCGCCAGAGCCGCATCGGCGCGCTGCTCGAAGCGCAGCGCATCCACCTCCACCGGACGCTCCGGCCACAGCAGCACCTCGCCCCCCTGCAGCACGATCGCGTCATGGCGCCCGAGTGCCTGTCGCGCCAGATGCACCGCCTTTCTCAGGTTGGCGGCGCCGGCCTCAGGGTCGAGTTGCGGCCACAGCGCATCGATCACTTCATCGCGCGTCAGGCGCCGGTGCGGCTGCAGGGACAGCAATTGCACCAGCTGCGCGGAGCGCAGGCTGGCCCAGCGGTCACTGTCCACCTCGACGCCGTCGATGGCGACGGCAAAGCGGCCGAGCACGACCACGTCGAGGCGGGTGAAACCTCCGGGAGGCACAGCGGGCGGATCGATGTCCATGCCGACGAGAGTAAGGCAGCGATGCGCCTTCCACAAGCCCGGCAGTCGCCGGGAACGATTCAGGAACGCTGGCCAGTCAGGCTGTCGCCATGCCGTGCGAGTGCACGCCGGCATGAACCCTGAGGAGACGCCATCATGACCTGTCTGAATCTTCCCCCTTCCGAGCCTGCCGCCGTGCTGGCCCTGCTGACGCTGCCGACAACGCTGACGCCACAGGCCTTGCATGAACTCGAACATGCGGTCGCCGAGACGTTGGCCCGGCTGGGGGTCGGCGCAACTGGCGCCGACGCCGTGACGCCCGCCGGACATCGCGCGGCTGAAGCCGAATACGCGTCGTGGATGCCCGACCCTTGCGCCCTTGAAGTCGCGTCGTGGGCCGCACACCTGCAGTCTGCCATTCACAGAATGCCGGCCGCCGGGGCGAGCGGCACGACATCACCCTTGCGTTGAGCAGCCATCCGGCAGCGCACGCGTCCGGAACGCCGACCGTCAGGCCTGCAACCTGTCTGTTGCGGACGCGGATCTGCCTTTTCCAAGAAGGAAGCCAAAATGAACCCATCTGCCGCCACCCTGTACGAGCGCCTGGGGCGCCGCGAGGGCATCACGCGCATCACTGCCGACCTGATGAAAAACCATCTGGCCAATCCGCTGGTGAATGCCCGCTACATGAACAGCGAAAACCTCGCGCGCGTAGAGCAACGCGTGGTCGAATTCTTCTGTGCCGGCGCCGGCGGGCCTGAGGAATATACCGGCAAGGACATGCTGGCCACTCACAAGGGCATGAACATCAATGAGCAGGAGTTCATGTCCGTCATTGATGATGCGATGGACGCGCTGGAGAAGAATGGCATTGATGACGCCACGCGCAACGAAGTGCTGGCCATTCTGTGGTCGATGCGGCGCGAGGTGCTGCGGGTCTGACGGCCGGCCCCTGGGCAGGGTCTGCGAAGCGCTGTCCCTGTCCGCTCAGACGGGGTAGCGCCGGCGGTCCTGCGTGAGGCCAGCGCTCGCTCCGGCCTCACTGCGGAAAGCGTGCCGGATCGGCAAAATTCTCGACCAGCCAGTCAAACACCAGCCGCGTGCGGGCCGGCACCGGCCCGCGCTGCGGACGATAGACATACAGGTTCCACGGCTCGGGGGCGAGTTCGGGCAGCACTTCGATCAGCTTGCCTTCGCGTACCAGCGGCAAGGCCTGGAACGCAGGGATCTGGCCGAAGCCGAGGCCGGCCACCACGACGTCGCACTCGGCGCGGGTGTCATCGATCGCGAATGACGGATTGCGGGGCGACCATTGCTGCCCGTTCGCGAGGAACCAGGGCCAGGCTTTGCCGTTGTTCGGGTCCATCGACACGATGGTCGGCATCTCCCCCAGATCCTGCAGGGATCGCGGGATGCCGCAGGCCGCGATCAGCACAGGCGATCCGACGATGCGAAACGGCACGCGCGCGGCCGCGCGCGCCACATAGCGGCTGTCACGCAGGAAGCCCATGCGCACGCCGATGTCGATCTGTTCCTCAACCACGTCCACCGCGAGGTCCGTCACCCGCAGGTCGAACTGCAAGCCGGGATACTGCGATTTGAGCTCGGCAAGCATGGGAATCAGGTAATCCTTGCCTACGCCCAGCGGGGCCGTGATGCGCACGATGCCGGACACGAGCTCCGGCGATTCATGCCGGCGGTCGAAGATGCCGTCCACCCCGGCAACGCTTGCCCGTGCCTGTGTCGCGAGGCGCGCGCCGGCCTCGGAGATCTGCACGCGGCGGGTGTTCCGGTGAAACAGCACTTCGCCGACATGCGTCTCCAGCTCCTTCACCGCGCGAGTCACCGCCTGTGGCGAAATCCCGAGACGGATCGCGGCCTCCTTGAAAGTGCGCGCTTCTGCGGCGGCGCAAAAAATTCTCAGCATTTCAAGACGGTTCAGCATCGCAACGGCAGGCATTCCATGGATGCGGCAGTTTATTCCTGTTGATGGAATTCTGAAATCTAAAGCTTTTCATTCATTGGATGAATTGAATTTGAAATACTTGGGGTCGTTGCCCTCCAAGGTTCTCCGAGGGCCCAGTCCATCCGGAGTCACGCCATGACCATCAAATCCCGCGCAGCCGTCGCATTCGGCCCCAACCAGCCGCTGCAAGTTGTCGAGGTTGACGTCGAGCCGCCCAAAGCCGGCGAAGTCCTCGTGCGCATTGTCGCCACCGGCGTCTGTCATACCGATGCCTACACGCTCTCCGGCGAAGATTCCGAAGGCGTGTTTCCCGCAATCCTCGGCCACGAAGGTGGCGGCATCGTCGAGGCCATTGGCGAAGGCGTGACCTCGGTCGCCGTGGGCGACCATGTAATTCCGCTGTACACCGCCGAATGCGGCAAGTGCAAGTTCTGCACGTCGGGCAAGACCAACCTGTGTCAGGCAGTGCGTGCGACTCAGGGCAAAGGCCTGATGCCGGACGGCACCACCCGCTTCTCTTACAAGGGCCAGCCCATCTATCACTACATGGGCTGCTCGACATTTTCCGAATACACCGTCGTCCCCGAAATCTCGCTGGCGAAGATCGCGAAAGACGCGCCGCTGGAGAAGGCCTGCCTGCTCGGCTGCGGCGTGACCACCGGCATCGGCGCGGTGCTGAACACGGCGAAGGTCGAGGCCGGCGCCACCGTGGCCATCTTCGGCCTCGGCGGCATCGGCCTGGCTGCAATCATCGGCGCAAAGATGGCGAAGGCCTCGCGCATCATCGGCGTCGACATCAACCCCGGCAAGGCCGCGGTGGCGCGGCAGCTGGGCGCGACCGACTTCGTGAACCCGAAAGACTTCGACAAGCCTATCCATGAAGTGATCATCGAGATGACCGACGGCGGCGTCGATTACTCGTTCGAGTGCGTCGGCAACGTGCAGCTGATGCGCTCGGCGCTCGAGTGCTGCCACAAGGGCTGGGGCGAATCGACCATCATCGGCGTGGCCGGCGCAGGACAGGAAATCAGCACGCGTCCGTTCCAGCTCGTGACCGGACGCGTATGGCGCGGCTCCGCGTTCGGCGGCGTCAAGGGCCGCACCGAACTGCCGGGCTACGTCGAGAAGGCGCAACGCGGCGAGATTCCGCTCGACACTTTCATCACGCACACGATGCCGCTGGAAGACATCAACCAGGCCTTTGACCTCATGCACGAGGGCAAGAGCATCCGCACGGTGATTCATTTCGCCGCGCAAGGCTGAAGCGATGGCGCTGGAAACGATTGCGCGGCAGCGCGCGTTCGGCGGCTGGCAGCTGCGCTGCCGCCACACGTCCGACGTGCTGGGCTGCGACATGACTTTCGCGGTCTACCTGCCGCCGCAGGCAGAGCAGGATGCTGCGGCGCTGCCGGTGCTGTACTGGCTGTCGGGACTGACCTGCACCGATGAGAACTTCACGCAGAAGGCGGGCGCGCAGCGCATCGCCGCGGAGCTCGGGCTCGTCATCGTCTGCCCCGACACCAGCCCGCGCGGCGCCCAGGTGCCGGGCGATCCGGACGGTGCATGGGACTTCGGCCATGGCGCGGGCTTCTATGTGAACGCGACCGCAGCCCCGTGGGATCGGCATTACCGGATGCACGACTACGTGGTGCATGAGTTGCCGGCGCTGGTCGAGGCAAACTTTCCTGTCTCCGGGCGGCGCGGCATCAGCGGCCACTCGATGGGCGGGCATGGCGCGCTGGTCTGCGCGCTGCGCAATCCCGGCCGCTATCAGTCGGTATCGGCCTTTGCGCCGATCTGCCATCCGTCGGTGGTCCCGTGGGGAATCAAGGCGCTGTCGCGTTTCCTTGGCGATGATCCGGCCGCATGGAAAGACTGGGATGCCTGTGTACTGATGGCCAATGCCTCCGAGCGCCTTCCGCTGCTGATTGACCAGGGCAGCGACGACAGCTTCCTGCGCGAACAGCTCCGGCCCGAGTTGCTGGAAGCTGCGGCGCAAGCGGCCGGCCATCCGCTGGAACTGCGCATGCAGGCCGGCTATGACCACAGCTATTACTTTGTTGCGAGCTTCATTGAAGACCACCTGCGCCATCATGCAGCGGCGCTGACGGATTGACGATACTCGCAAGTGGGGTCCTGCGATCGATGGTCTCTTCCTCTCTTGTCGATTCAGGTTTTCAAGCGGCGCCGGCATCCGGCGCCGCTTTTTTTATGGGTACATGCGACGCCGGCCGAAGCCGCCCGTGTCACTGGCAACGCATCGAAGGGACTGGACTTTGCTGGCGTCAGGACTTACGCTGCCGCCCGGCGAAACTGCAACGCAGGCCGATGCCGACCACACAGGCTAGGCACGCCCAGCCGATATAGTCGCCAACGCCGTCGGACAAGAGCGCGGCGATCAGGCCAACGCTCGTCAGCACGAAAATCCGGATGGGCGCCTTGAGAACCTGGGACGTGCTTTTCATCAGCCCGCCTCCGCGGCCTGCTTGCGCCTGTCGCCTGTCCTGCGCCGTCGCGCCACCCACAGGTAAAGGCCGCTGCCAAGAACCACGATGGTCAGCAGGTCCAGCGCTGCCCACAACACCTTGAGGGGCATCGCGCCATAGTCGCCGTAGTGCAGCGGCTGCGACAACTGGAACAGCGTGACATACCACGGCCGTTCGCCGGCGCGCAGCACGTCACCGGTATCAGGGTTGACCAGCAACGCCTGCCGCAGGCGCGAGGTCAGCGGCGTGTCGCCGCGCAGGATCACCGCAAAATGTTCGCGGGTGCTCAGCAGCGTGCCGGGCCACGCCATCATCTCCAGCTTCATGCCGGGCTCGGCCCGGAGCGCCTGCGTCAGCGCAAACTGCGCAGGGCCGGCTTCGCGTGCCGTCGTCGCATCGGCGCGGTCGCCAGCCAGCACGAGGGAGGCATTGCCCGCTGCCAGCCTTGCCATCTGCTCCTGCTGCCACGCCTTCAGTATCAGGTCGGCCCAGGTGTTGACCACGCCGGTGGCGCCGACCACGAGCGCCCAGCACAGCGTGACCATGCCGAGCAGGTTGTGCAGGTCGAGCCAGCGAATGCGGCCACCCCGTTCGTGCCGCACGGTGCCGAATTCAAGCTTGCGCATGTACGGCGGGTAAAGCACGACACCGGACACGATCGCCACAAGCATCAGCAATCCCATCAGCCCGAGGAAGAGCTTGCCCGGAAGATCTGCAAACAGATCCACATGCAGCCGGTAGACGAGGCCCATGAAACCTTTGCCGAACTCGGGAATGCCGAGCACGCTGGCATCTCGGGCATCGACAGCCACCAGCACCGCATGGCGCTCATCGGTATCGACGCGCGTATCGAGCTTCACGTACCAGAGGTCCGGCTGGTCGTCTTCCCGGAAAAGGTAAAGCGGTACTTTGCCCGGCACATGTGCCAACGCCGCGGCGGCCACCTTGTCGGTGCTCGCACGCGGCGCGTCGGCCGGCATGGCCGCCTGCGTGAACTGGCGGCCACTCAGTTCGGCGATCTCGTCGGAAAAGACCAGCGGCAGTCCCGTCACGCAGACCACGAGCATGAACGCGGTGCAGACGAGACTGGACCACGTGTGGATCCAGTCCCAGTAGCGCCGTGCCGATGTCATCAGAAGTCGATGGTGGCGCTGACGCTCAGCGTGCGCGGCGCACCCAGCACCAGATAGCCGTAGCCGGGGTAGCCGCCGGTGGACGCCCAGTAGTTATGGTCGAACAGGTTGTCGACACGGGCGCGGAAGGTGACCAGTTGCTTGTTGATCTCGGTGACGTAACGCGCACCGATGTCAACACGCGTCCACGCCGGGATCGCCATGGTGTTGTTCGCATCCGCGTACTGCGACGCCGTGTACACCACGCGCGGGCTGATCGCCATGCCGGAGATGCCGGGGACATCGATGTCTGCGCCCAGGGTCGCCTGGCTGCGCGGCACACCGATCGGACGCTTACCTTCGAGCGCGCCATCGACCCCGCGAACGATTTCACCATCGAGCAGGGTCAGGCCGCCCAACAGGCGCACACCGCGCACGGCCTCGCCGAACACCGAGAGTTCGATGCCGCGGTTGCGCTGTTCGCCGCCATCGACGAACAGGCTGCTGCTGTTGAGCATGCCGAACGGCTTGGTCGTCGAGAACAGCGCAAGGCCCGCACCGATCCGGCCGCCGTCATATTTGATGCCCACCTCTTGCTGCTTCGTCACATGCGGCGCCAGCGAACGGCCGGCGTTGGTGGCATTCCACGGCGCCGAATCGCCGGCGGTCAGGCCCTCGATGTAATTCGCGTACAGCGACACGTCCGGTTGCAGGCGGAACACGACACCCGCCATCGGCGTTACACGCGACTCCTGATAACGCTTGGTCTGTGCGCCGCTGTCGTAGTCGTATTCGCGGTTGTCGATGCGCTGGTGGCGCATGCCCAGGGTCACACGCATCCGGTCTTCGGCGAAGAGCAGGGTGTCAGCCAAGGCGACGCTCGTGCTCTGGTTGCGGAAGGTGACCAGCGGGTCAGCGTAGTTACCACGCGTATTGATGATGGCCGGCATCGGCACCGTGCCGGCGCTGTACAGGTTGCCCAGCACGTCGCCGCGGAAGCCGTTGGCAAACCAGTCCGAACCGCCCCACGCATTGCGCGATTCCAGTTGGTAGGTTGATGCCGAGACTACCGCGGTGTGCTTCACCGCGCCGGTGACGAACTGGTGGCGGATGCCGACTTCGCCGGTGCGGCCTTCGTCCTTGCGGATATTGTCAAAGCGATAGGCGCTGGTCACGCCGGCGGCGGTTGACGTCGGATTCGCGAGGCGGTTTTCTTCCTCGCCGTTGCGCAGGCCGAATGCCGCCCAGGCGGTGGTGGCGTCGCTCAGGTCATATTCGGCGCGTGCCGTCGCAAACAGCGAGCGCTCGCGTGCAAAAGTCCATGGCTGCGCAAAATTGCGGCTGGCCTCGGGTGCGTCGGGAATGCCGCCGCTCGGCGTGACGCTCGGACGCGGCGCATTGATCCGGTGATCCTGAAAGCCCGCATCGGCGGACAGGCGCACGTCGCGGCCGCGGAAGTCGAGGCCGATGGAGAACAGGCTGAGTTCGCGATCTTCATTCCTGATCGTGCCGGAACCATCGCGGCGCGCCGCATTGATGCGCACGCCGGTGTTCTGGTCGGGACCGAAGCGGCGGCTGATGTCGGTCGACAGCGATGCATGGCCGCCGTTGTCGATGCCGGCGGTGACCTGGGTCAGCGGATCATTGCCGGCACGCTTGGGCAGCACATTGACCGTACCGCCGACGCCAAAGCCCGAGACCGCACCGGTGCCGCCGTTGAGGAAGGCATTCGCGCCGCGCAGCACTTCAATGCGCTCGACCAGCTCGGCTGCCAGATACTGCCGCGGCAAGACGCCGTACAGGCCGTTGTAGGTCATGTCATCGGACGGCACCGGGAAGCCGCGGATCACGTACATCTCCTGGAAATTGCCGAAGCCACGGGCAGAGCGCACCGTCGGATCGTTCTGCAGTACCTCGGCGACGCTCTTTGCCTGCTGGTCCTGGATCATCGTCGACGTGTACGCAGTCGTGCTGAACGGCGTATCCATGATGTCCTGGTTGCCGAGCAGGCCGACACGCCCGCCGCGCGCCACCTGATTGCCGGCGAAAGGCTTGGGCAAGCCTTCGGCCGATGCATCGGCGCTGGCGGTTACTTCGATCGCCCCGAGCGTCTTTTCGCGGCTCTCTGCATCAGACGCAGCGTCCGCGGCGATGGCATCGCACACGCTGGCGAGCATCAGGCCGCTGACCATCAGTCGGGCGGCAGCGGCAATGGGAAGCAGGCGGACGGAGGCGGGATTCGAGAGAAATAACATGTCGGAAAATGATTGAAAGGTTGATCCCGCCATGCCATTCGAAGCTGCGACGGGGCTTAGAACTTAATGATAATTGTTCTCATTATCGTTTCCGAATTGCTGTTGGTCAACGGTTATGATTTTCATTTCGATAACCGACATTTCTGCCGAGACGAAAGGCGGCGGTGGATGTCGGCTGTGAAGCCGGCGCAGGCGCGCGGTTGCCGCTTCGCCGGGAAATCCGGCGAGCCAGTCTGGGTAGCGGCAGTGGCGGTGAAGCGTGGCGAGTGGCAGGGCGCGGGTTGGGCACGGCAGCGCCCGGCCCCCTGCACAGGGTGGCCGGGCGGCGGCGTTCAGCCGAGCCCGAAGGCGAGCGCCGCGCGGTAGGTAAGGAAGGCGAAAAGGTAAGCGAGCCCGAACAGGTAGCCGGCTGCGGCCAGCGGCATCGCCCACCCGCCGGTCTCGCGCCGGATCGTCGCCAGCGTGCTCAGGCACATCGGCGCGAACACGTACCACGCCAGCAGTGACAGCGCGGTGGCGAGGCTCCAGTCGTTGGCGATCAGCGGGGACAAGGACTGTGCGGCATCACCGGCAGCCGAGATCGCATACACCGTGCCCAGCGCGCTCACGGCCACCTCGCGCGCGGCAAGGCCCGGCACCAGCGCAATGCTGATCTGCCAGTTGAAACCGACCGGCGCCATGATCGTGGCCAGCGCGCCGCCCAGCATGCCGGCAAAGCTGTGTTCGATCGCGGGCCCTGCGGCACCGGCCGGCGGCGCGGGGAAGCTGGCGAGGAACCACATCAGCACCGTCAGCAGCAGGATGACGCCGCCCACCCGGTTCAGGAAGATCACGACACGCTGCCACAGGCCGATGGCGATATTGCGCGGCACCGGCCAGTGATAGTCGGGCAATTCCATCATCAGCGTGCGCACCTGACCGCGGGTCGTGAACTGCTTCAGCACCCACGCAACCAGCATCGCGCCGGCGATGCCGGCTGCATACAGCAGGAACAGCACCAGCCCCTGCAGCTCGATGCCGCCCCAGACTTGCCGCGCAGGGATGAACGCGCCGATCAGCAGCGCATAGACCGGCAGGCGCGCCGAACAGGTCATCAGCGGCGCGATCAGGATGGTGACGATACGGTCGCGCTGATTCGAGATCGTGCGCGCCGCCATGATGCCCGGGATGGCGCAGGCAAAGCTGGACAGCAGCGGAATGAAGCTGCGCCCGGACAGGCCGACGCTGCCCATCAGCCGGTCCAGCAGGAAGGCCGCACGCGGCAGGTAACCGGATTCTTCCAGCACCAGGATGAAGAAGAACAGGATCACGATCTGCGGCAGGAACACCAGCACGCTGCCGATGCCGGAAACGATGCCGTCGACCAGCAGGCTGCGCAGCCAGCCTTCGGGCAACAGGCCGCCCAGGGCGAGCCGTACCGCTTCGGTTCCCTCCTCGATCCAGCCCATCGGCACTTCGGCCCAGGCAAACACTGCCTGGAACGTCAGGAACAGCACGATGGCCAGCAAGACCGGACCGGCGACCGGATGCAGCACAACGCGGTCGATCCGGTCGCTGAAACGCTGCGGTGCGGACTGGTCCAGCCCGAGGCGCTCGAGCATCGCGCGCACGGCCTCATGGTCGCCGCGCGGGTCGCGCTCCGGCTCGACCGGCAGCACGTCCTGGTCCGGCGCGCGCTTCCAGATGTCGGAGGTGTCCAGCGCCAGCTTCAGCGCCTGCGCGCCATCGCCGCGCACGGCGACGGTTCGCACCACCGGCAGGCCGAGTTCACGGCTCAATGCATCGACATCGATCTTCAGGCCGCGGCGCTCCGCGAGGTCCATCATGTTCAATGCGACGATGCAGGGAATGCCGGTGCGCTTGACCGCCAGCACCAGCCGCAGGTTGCGGCGCAAGTTGGTCGCATCGACGACGCAGACCACCAGGTCGGGACGCTTCTCGCCGACGGCATTCCCCATCAGCACATCGACGGTCACGCGCTCGTCGAGCGAGCGCGGATGCATGCTGTAGGTGCCGGGCAGGTCAAGCAGCCGCAGCGCCTTGCCTGACGGCGTAGCCAGCGCTCCTTCCTTGCGTTCCACGGTCACGCCGGCGTAATTGGCCACCTTCTGGTGACTGCCGGTGAGCCGGTTGAACAGCGCCGTCTTGCCACAGTTCGGATTGCCGACCAGCGCGACCAGCGGCCCGCCACGGAACAGGTGAATCTTTGCCTCGGTCATGCTGCCTCCTTGCCAGCCTGTGCAGGCACGACCTGCACGCAGGCGGCCTCGGCCTTGCGCAGCGCAAAGGTCGAGTCGCCGATGCGCACGACCAGCGGATCGCCGCCGGGCGCGCCGCGCGCAATGACGCGCACGCTTTCACCGGGCAGGAAACCGATCTCGGCCAGCCATATCTCCCAGTCCTGCATGTCCGGGGGCGGCGTTACCTGATGCACCAGCGCAGGAACATGAAGTTCCAGGCGGTCCAGTGCCGATGAAACAAGGGGGGCGGGTGCGAGGCTTTGCATAAAAGGCATCAAGGGTCTGCGGCGACTGCCGGCAGGGGTGCTGCAAAATTGGCGAACATCATACTTGAGAATCGATCTCATCTGCGAACGGCGTGCAGGAGGCGTCCGGGTCAGGAAAATTTTTCGTAGTAAGTTCTGCTGGTCCTTCGCCGCATTGCGCAGCGATTGCCCTGCCGACAAGCGAGGTTTCTTACCCTGCAAGCTGCGAACGCAACGCCTGTCGCCGTCGTCCGTGTCACCTTTCGCCATGCCAGTGCATCTAATGTGCAAAGACCCGGAGTCCGCCATGCATGACACCCCCCGCACCATCGCATCCCCTCCTCCGCAGCACGACGCAGAGCTGGTCGCCGCCGCCATTGCAGGCGAGCCGGCCGCATTCGAGGCAATCGTGCGCACCCATAACCGGCTGCTGTTCCGGACCGCGCGCGGCATCGTCACCGACGACGACGCGCAGGATGTGGTGCAGGAAACCTATCTGCGCGCGTTCGGCAATCTCCGCGCCTATCGCGGCGATGCGGCTCTCGGCACCTGGCTCGCACGCATCGCGATCAATGTCGCGCTGGGCGTGCATCGCAAGCGCCGGCGCATCGAGCCATTTGACGAAACCGGCGATGAAGACGACTTCGTCCGCGACAACCGCCATGCCGCCGACGACGACGCACCCGATGCGCAGGCGGACCGGCAGGAAATGCGTGCGCTCCTGCAGGCGTCGATCGAGGAATTGCCGCCGATTTATCGCAGCGTGTTCATCCTGCGGGCGGTCGAGGAACTGAGCGTGGCCGATGCTGCTTATTGCCTGGGCGTCAGCGCGGATGTGGTGAAGACGCGTTTCCTGCGCGCCCGGGCGCTGCTGCGCGAGCGTCTCGCCAGCCGGATTGAAAGCGGAGCGCGCGACACCTTTGGATTTGCCGGCGCACGTTGTGACGCCGTGCTGGCGCATGTGCTGGCGCGGCTGGCCGGGCTCGGCATGTTGCGCGCCAGCTGACGCGCCCTTACCCACCAAGGAGATCATCATGAGTGCCAGGATCGAATTGCCCCGACAGACCCCGGTCTTGCCGACGCGACGCAGCTTCATGCGTGCAGGCCTGCTGTCGGCCGCAGCCGTCGCACTACTGGGAGGCCGAGACGCCCTCGCGGCAAAGCAGGCCGGCAAGTCCGGCGGTGCAGACGCCGACATACTGAATGCGGCACTGGCCGCGGAACACCAGGCAATTGCGGCTTACCAGGTCGGCGCCGACAGCGGCCTGCTGACGCCCGCCGTGAAGTCACTGGCGCTGGAATTCCAGGGGCATCACAAGGCGCACGCGGACCTGCTGGCCGCCACCGTCGGCAAACTCGGCGGCAAAGCAGCGAACGCGAAGACGAGTTACGATTTTCCGGTCGCCCGCTTGCGGACCCAGGCAGATGTGCTGCGCTTCGCGGCAGGACTGGAGAAGGATGCGGTATCGGCCTATCTGGGAGCCGTGCCCAAATTCGCCGATCGCGACCTGTCACATGCGGCGGCCTCGATCCTTGGCGATGAGGCGATGCACTGGGCAGTGCTGCGCAACGCGCTGGGCGAACCACCGGTTCCGGCAGCATTCGTCGGCTGACCACAGGTCGCGCCGGCCTGCTGCGGCCATGCCGGCAGCAGCGGGCCTCAGGCGCTCAGGGGCGTCCGGCGGCGATCGCGCTTGGCGACGTACATCAGCTTATCGACCTCGGCCAGCAGCACATCCAGCGGCTTGCCCTGCTTCGGATCAATGCCCAGCGTGCCTATGCTGCACGCAATCGAATAGCCGCGTGCATTGGCTGAGTTGAGGCTGGCGAGTTGCTCATGAAACCGCGCCAGCACGGCGCGCACTTCATCGTGGTTGGTGTGGGTGAGCATGACGAGGAATTCATCGCCGCCGAGTCGCGCGATCACATCCGAGCTGCGAAACACCTTGGTCAGCAGGCGCGCAAACACCCTCAGCGCATGGTCTCCCTCGGCATGACCATAGGCGTCGTTCACCTGCTTGAAATTGTCGAGATCGAACATCAACAGCGTCGCCGGACATTCCGCGCGGCTGCATGCGGCCAATGCCTGCCGCGCGAGAACCAGGAAGCCGCGCCGGTTCGAAATGCTGGTCAGCTCGTCGGTCGTGGCCATCGACAGCGCGGCCAGTTCGCGTTCGGCCATGGCCGCCAGATCCCGCAATGCGGCGATGTCATCCGCGTTGAACGTTCGCGGCCGCGTGTCGAGCACGCAAAGCGTTCCCACCGGCATGCCATTGGCTGCATGCAGCGGGCAACCGGCGTAAAAGCGGAATTTCGGATCGTTGACCACCAGCGGATTGGCGGAAAACCGCCGATCCTGCAAGGTATCCGGGATCAGCAGCACTTCGCCTTCGGTCAGTGCATGCGTGCAGAACGAGATGTCCCGTGGAACGGAGCGCACGTCGGTGCCGACGCAGGATTTGAACCAGACCTGGTTCAGGTCGACCAGGGTCACGGCCGCCACCGGCATGTCGAACAGCTTGCGCGCAAGGCGGGTCAACCGGTCGAAGCGCTCTTCGGCTGGCGTATCGAGGATTTTCAGCGCCTGCAGCGTCGCCAGTCGCAGGCTTTCATTGGCTGGCTGTGCCATCGCGTGGTCGGAATTGCGGATCATGGATCCTCGGATTGTAGGTGAGTGCTGCCGGCGCAAAACCGCAAATACCGGGGTAAGTCCCGCGCAATTCCCGCGATGATGGATCACGCACCCGGCAGGAGGCCGCCCTGGCGGCCTCGCCTGCGCTCATTGACGTAGAAAATCGCGCGCCTCGGCCAGTTCCGGACGCCGCGCCTGCGCCTTCTCGCCGAGCCTGACGAGTTCGGCGTAATACCGGCTGGCCGCGCTCGTGTCGCCCGCGGCCCGGGCGGCACGGGCAGCAGCGGCGATCGTCTGGTACCGGTTGGGATCACGTGCGAGCGACCGCTTCAGTTCGACCAGGGCCTCCGCCGGCCTTTTCAGCTCCAGCAGCATCTCGCCCAGCAACAGCCGGGAAGGGACCACGTTGCCCGGGGTGACCGGATGCTTGTCACTGGCGTCTTCCATGTCGGCCGCCTGGCGCATCAATTCCAGCGCCTGCGACGGCTGGTTCTCGGCCAGCGCAATCCAGGCCGCGATGGCCCTGATCTGAAAATCGGTCTGGGACGGCCAGTACGCGATGTTGGCGGCCACCATCGCTGCCTTCAATTCCTCCAGCCGTTTCAGGTCCTGCCTTGCCGGACCGGCCATGCCGAGCCGGGCCGCACCAAGGGCACGACTGAACACGAGGACGGATTCAGCCTGCGGAAATTTTTCCCACGCCAGCCCGGGAGGGCTCAGCTTGAGTGCGGCAGCCTGCTTCCAGTCGCGGCGCTCGAGCGCATAGCGCGAGGGTATGGCGGCGAATGCATACGCCGCGGGGAAGTTCTCGACGTTCACCTTTTGCAGTCCGGCGGTTTCGCGCACGATCTTGCCTGCCTCTTCGTCGCGCGCCTGCTGCAATTCACCAAAGGCCATGTAATCCATGGCATGCAGCGCGTCGTAGGTGCCGACACCCATGCTGGAGTTTTCAAGTTCGGCTTTTGCGGCAAGGTAGGAGCGCCGGTTTCCCTCGACCATTTCCGGCCACAGCCCGACGCGCGAATAAATGTGGGACGGCATGTGCAACGCATGCGGCACCGATGGCGCAATGTCCGCATATACGCGCGCGGAAGACAAGCCCTTCTCTGCAAGCTCAGCGTAATCGTAGGTATGTATCAGGTAATGCGCGACGCCCGGATGATCGGGGTGCTTGCGGAACAGCGGTTCGAGTATGGCCGCTGCGCGCTTCTGGTTCGCGAAGGTCTTGTCAGTGGGCAGCGCGGTTGCATCCAGCAGCAGCGCATGCAGGATCTGCGCCTCGTCATCGTCCGGGTAACGCGCTGCCAGCGACTCGAAAGCCTTCTGCAACGCGACCGCGCGCGCACGGTGCGGCTCGCTGTCGCGGTTGCGGTAATACACGGCCAGCGCCGCGATGTAGTCGCGTTCGCGCTCCGTCTTCACACCCATGCGCTCCGCTTCTGCCAGCGCTGCGGCGCCACTCTCGACAGCCTTCGGGTTCGCGGGCCAGGCAAACGGGTTACCCAGCGACATGAAGGCAATCCCCCAATGGGCCATTGCACAGCCCGGGTCATTCGCGAGCACGCCCCGGAAAGATTTGATCGCCGGCGTGAACCAGAATGAATGGAACAGCGCCATGCCACGATTGAATTCGGCCTGCGCCTTCGGATTGCAAGCGACCGGGAATTCCACATGACCCAGTCGTTCATTGCCACGGTAGGCTTCTTCGCCGTCATCGTGCGCGGCGGCGGGGAAAGCCATCGCTGCGACGATTGCGGCGATACCCAGCGAGACGGACGCAACCGGCGTCGGGAGATGAGCGGAAATCTTCATGAAAGCCTCCATGGCAGTTATGGGGCATGCGGAAGGCGGCGGCTTCTTCCAGGAAAACAAATTACCGTTGAAACGAGTTCACGCCTTAAGGAAAATCAATGCATTGATGAATTTTGTAACGTATCCCAACCAGGGCAGCCGCGGCGGCAGGATCAGGAATGCTGCTCCATGCGCGATCTGGCTTTCGTATCCGGAAGGCAGGCGAACGCAATCAGCGACACGAAAATGCATGCGGTCGCGTACCAATAAAATCCGCTCTCGATGCCGGCCCGCTTGAAGGCCAGCGCGACCGCGTCGACCGAGCCGCCAAAGACCGACACGGTCAGCGCATAAGGCACGCCGACGCCGAGCGCACGTACCGAGGTGGGAAACAATTCGGCCTTGACGATGCAGGTCATCGCGGTATAACCGGACACGACAGCCCACGCCGCACAGAGGAGGACGAAAGCCAGCCACGGACTGCGCGCGTGTGCGAGAAAGGCCAGCAGCGGGTAAGTGCCGAACACGCCGGCGATGCCAAACCACAGCAGCAGCGGCTTCCTGCCGATCCGGTCGGACAAGGCGCCGTACAACGGTTGCAGCACCAGCGCAAACACCAGATAGCCGAGGACAATCACGGTGACCTGCGCGTCATCGAAGCCGGACGACAGCTTCAGGAATTTCTGCATGTAGGTGGTGTAGGTATAAAACGCACTGGTCCCGCCGATGGAAATGCCTACGACCAGCAACATCTCGCGCCAGTGCGCCATCAGCGTTTTCCAAGAGGCTGACAAGGCGCCTGCCGTCCTGGCCGCATGAAAATGCCCGGTCTCCTGCATATTGCGCCGCATGGTCAGCGCATACAGTGACAGCGCCGCGCCAATAAAGAACGGAATCCGCCAGCCCCAGGTCCGCAGTTCGTCCGGCGTGAGCACCAGTCTCTGCAGCACCAGTAACAGCAGGATGGCCGCCAGCTGGCCGCCAAGCAGCGTGGTGAACCAGACGCCGGAATAAAAACCCCGATGCTGCGGATCTGCCATTTCGGCGAGATAGGTCGCGCTCGTGCCATATTCACCGCCCTGGCTCAGCCCTTGCAGGACGCGCGCGACGACAAGGATGGCCGGCGCCCACGCCCCGATCTGCGCATGGGTCGGGCACAGGGCGATCAGCAGGGAGCCCGCGCACATCAGCAAGACCGACACCAGCAATGGCCTGCGTCGTCCGTAGCGATCGGCCGCCCAGCAAAACATCAGGCTGCCCAGCGGACGGACGATGAATGCGGCGGCGAAAACGGCGGCCACTGACAACTGTTGCGCGACCGGGTCTGCGGACGGGAAGAACGAAGGAGCGAAATACAGCGCGAAGGCGGCATACGCATACACGTCGTACCACTCGATCAGGTTGCCGATCGACCCGACCAGGATCGACCGGATCCGGGCTCCTGCGTGAAATGGAGGGACAGCTTCGCCGGCGGCGGACGGTGCGATGGTCTGCATGGCGCTTCTCCCGAAGAGGTGCGAGGCCGCACGAGGGGGGCAAGGGGCGCGAGACGGATTCCGCTTTCAGGCTAGCATGTAATTATAAATTTGAAAACATTTTGCGGCAATTGCGCCGCAGCACGCGTCAGGCCTTGCCCGAGCGGGCGGACGCCGTGATCTGCGGCAGGTTGAGTTCGATCCAGTCGGCCAGTCCGCGCACCTTTTCCGCTGCCTCCCGGCCCAGCGGCGTCAGGCTGTATTCCACATGCGGCGGCACGACTTCATGGGCTCTCCGCAAAATCAGGCCGTCACCCTCAAGCCACTGCAGGCTTTGCGCAAGCATGCGCTCGCTGACGCCCCCGATCTTGCGGCGCAGCTCGCTGAAGCGATGCGTACCGCCTTCGAGAACGATCAGTATCAGCACGCCCCAGCGGCTGGTGACATGCTTGAGCACTTCACGCGAAGGACAGGCCGGCGCGAGCAGGTTGCCGCGCTGGACGAGCTCGGAAAGGGAAGACGACGAATCGGCGTGCGCTTGGGCTGGCGTCATGACACTTACATTCCTGTGCGTACTTACTAAAAGTTAGTTTGCATTGTACATTGCATTTCCCAACCACTTCACCGGAAAAATTGCCATGACTGTTGCCATCACCGGCGCCTCCGGCCAACTCGGCCGGCTCGTCATCCAAAAGCTCAAAACCCTGACCGACCCGGCCGCGCTGGTCGGCCTTGCCCGCACGCCGGCCAAGGCGGCAGACCTCGGGATCGCCATCCGCCAGGCCGACTATGCCGCCCCCGACTCGCTCACCGCGGCGCTGCAGGGCATTGACACCCTGCTGCTGATTTCCTCCAGCGAGATTGGCCAGCGAACGGCGCAGCACCGGCATGTGATTGACGCAGCGAAGGCCGCCGGCGTGAAGCGCATTGTCTATACCAGCCTGCTGCACGCGGACAGTTCGCCGCTGAGCCTGGCAGCCGAACATGTGGAAACCGAGCGCCTGCTGAAATCGTCCGGCCTGTCGTACACCATCCTGCGCAACGGCTGGTACACCGAGAACTACACCGGATCGGTCAAGGCTGCCGTGGCCGGCGGCGCCTTCATCGGCAGTGCCGGCGATGGACGGATTTCGTCAGCCGCGCGCGCGGATTACGCGGAAGCGGCCGCAACCGTGCTGACCAGCGCGGGGCACGAGGGCAAGACCTACGAGCTGGCGGGCGACGCCGCCTACACGCTGGCGGATCTCGCCGCCGAAATTTCGCGGCAGACGGGCAAGGCCATTCCATACAAGAACCTGCCGGAATCGAACTATGCGGCCGCACTGGCGGGCTTTGGACTACCGGAGGGTTTGGCCGCCGCAATTGCCGGGTGGGACACCGGTGCGTCGCAGGACGCACTGTTTGACGACAACCGGCAATTGTCGAAGCTGATCGGCCGACCCACCACCTCGCTGTCGGCATCGGTCGCACAAGCGCTGTAAGGCTGGAGCAGCACGCGCCGCCGCCTTTACCGGCGGCGCGGGTACGCTTATTTGACGGACACGCAGTAGTTGCCGGTAGACTCAAAACCGGAAGGGCAGCTCATCGCTGCCCGGCGAATCGCCAGTTTCGCCGCAACCGTGGCAACGCAGTAATTGCCCTCGGCCTCATAGGCTTCCGGACAGTCGCCGGACTTCGCGATCACGAATTTTGCAGCCTTGCCCGGTGCGCAGGATGCGCCTTCGGCAGCATAGCCGGACGGGCAATCGCCGTCCTTCGGGATCGGCGATGGCGGCGGCAGCTGCGCGCGTGCGGCAGCCGAGACAAAGAGTGCGGCGAAGAGAAAATACCGTGCAAGCATTGAATAACTCCTGAGAATGAATACCGTGCGCGCCAACCAGCCAAAGCCGTTCGGCAGCAGGCGCCGGCTCATTGGCACAGCGCCATGTACCGCCATTTTGCAGGCAATCCGGATCACCCGCTTGCGCGCGGATTGCCGGTCGCCGCAAAACCGGTGCAATTCATTGACGCGGAAAGCGCGTGCAGGAAACGAATCATTCCCTACCGGAAGTTAATCATTGGAATAATCAGTTACTGAGCCGGAGAAAATTCGGGTGAATATTCACCACGCCGGAAACCCGGCACGGGCATCATTATCGGAACACGCCCGGAACCGGCTTTGGTATACGGCTAATAATTATCGCAGGCACGGAAAGCGCCGGCTGGCACTGGTCATGCGGCGAGATTATCGGAGCGCTGCAGCGAGGGAAATGCAGCGCGTGCCGGCATCGGTATCGGTATCGGCGCCGCAGGCAGATCAGCGAGCCGGAGCCGGCTAGCCGCCGGCTGAACAGCTTAATCCTTGATAAGCGCCCGCCCCAGCCGGCCGGCCGCATGCAGTTCCGCAGCCCACAGCGGCATGCGGC
>CAYZXP010000007.1:0-12588 GCA_964482415.1 uncultured Bifidobacterium sp.
TAGGACAGGCTCAGGCGGGGGACCTTTTAGATTCGTGAAGGGAGGTGCTAGTGGGGGGGGACGTCTTCCCAGAGCAAGCAGGGATCCATCACCGCACTGCCACGAACGAAGTTGAGCGCAGAACGGCGCCAAATCCGGACGCCAGCCGGAATCCAGCGCCTTCATGCCGGCAAAAATCAGCGCGTATTCTTCCGCACAAACGCATCAATCCGACCCACGCCTTCACGGATCGCCTCGTCCGACGCCGCATACGACAGGCGGATATGCTGGCCTTCGCCTTCGGCACGCGGGCCGAAGTGGATGTCGGCCAGCACCGCGACGCCTGCCTCGTTCAGCAGGCGCTTGCGGAATTCCTCCGAATCCTTGCAGCCGGTCAGCTCACAGGCCTCGGTCACGTTCGGCCACGCGTAGAACGCGCCGCCCGGCGATTTGCAGCTCACGCCCGGCACCGCGTTCAGCAGGCTGACGACGAGGTCGCGGCGCTGGTGGAAGATCTCGCGCATCTTGTCGGCATCAGCCTGCGGACCCGTCAGCGCCTCGACGCCGGCCCATTGCGTGATCTGCGACGCGCACGATTCGGTGTTGGTGATCCAGGTGGTGAAGTAAGGCGCCAGCTTGCGGTTGGCCACATAACCGAGGCGCCAGCCCGTCATCGCATAGGTCTTCGACACGCCGTCGGAGATGATGGTGCGCTCCAGCATGCCCGGCTCGGAGGCGATCGAGTTGAACTCGCCGTCATAGATCAGGCGGCCGTAGATCTCGTCCGCATATACCCACACCTGCGGATGCTTGCGCAGGATCGCGGCGATCGCCTCGATGTCCTTCTTCGGGATGATGCCGCCGGTCGGGTTCTGCGGCGAGTTCAGGATCAGCAGCTTCGTCTTCGGCGTGATCTTCGCTTCCAGCTCGGCCGGGTCCAGGCTGAAGTTGCGCGCCTCGCGCAGGAAGATCGGCACGCCGACCGCGCCGTTGGCCTTGATCTGCGATTCATAGATCGGGAAGCCCGGCACCGGATAGATCACTTCGTCGCCCGCGCCGTAGTCGGTGACGGACAGGATGGTGTAGCCAATGAAGGGCTTCGCGCCGGCCGCGACCACCACGTCGTCCGGCGTCACGTCGACGCCGCGCGTGCGCGAGAGCTCCTGCGCGACTGCCTGGCGCAGCTCGGCAATGCCGGCCGACGGCGTGTAGCCGTGCTTGCCCTCGCGGATGGCCTTGACCGCCGCATCCTGCACGTTCATCGGGGTATGGAAGTCCGGCTGGCCGATGCAGAAGGACACCACGTCGCGCCCTTCGCGGATCAGCTTGTTGACTTCTGCAAGGACGATGAACGCGTTCTCGGTTCCGAGGCTCTGCGCGCGCTGACTGACAATCGACATCATGTCTCCGTGTATTTTCATTGATGGGAAGGTCGACCCGGGCGCCGTGCTGGTTCGAATGATGCCCGGGACGCGGGCGGCCGCTTCGCAGCGCCGCCGTCGACCGCCGAATGATAGCAAAGCGGGCGCGCGCCAATGCCGCCGCCGGCAGAGATTGGCATTTTCGGTTACAAAGCAAGCCTTTGATGCATCCAACGGAGTGAACACCATGCGACTGTCCCTTTCCATCCCCGCGCTGTCTGCCGCCCTCGCCGCCGCGCTCGCGCTGTCCCTGCCGGCATCGGCCACGAACATTGACAACCAGCTCGACGAGGCCGTCACGGGCAAGCACCGCAGCGACGCCAGCCGCGCGCGCGACAAGTACCGGCATCCGAAGGAAACGCTGCTGTTCTTCGGGCTGCGCGGCGACATGAACGTGGTCGAGATCTCGCCGGCGGCCGGCTGGTACACCGAGATCATCGCGCCGGTGCTGAAGGAACGCGGGCAGTACACCGCGTCGGTGCCGAAGCTCGAGGCCGGCATGCCGGAGGCCATGCGTCAGCGCGACGCCGCCTTCCGCGACAAGCTCGCGTCGAACCGCGCGCTGTACGGCGACGCGAAAATCACCACCTTCGATGCCGCTGCGCCAAACTTTGCGCCGGCCGGCAGCGCCGACCTCGTCGTCACCTTCCGCAACGTGCACAACTGGGCCAAGGCCGGCAACGCGGATGCGATGTTCAAGGGCTTCTTCGCGGCGCTGAAGAAAGGCGGCGTGCTGGGCGTGGTCGAGCACCGCGCGAAGCCGGGCACCGAGCTCAAGCGGCAGATCGACACCGGCTACATGACCGAGGACTACGTGATCGAGGCGGCAGAGCGCGCCGGCTTCCGCTTTGAGGCGTCGGTGGAGATCAACAGCAACCGGCTGGATACCAAGGATCATCCGGGCGGCGTCTGGAACCTGCCGCCGACGCTGCGCGGCATCAGCGATGCGGACCGCGCGAAGTATCTGGAAATCGGGGAGTCGGACCGGATGACGCTGCGGTTTGTGAAGCCTTGAGCGACCCCGGATAAAAGCGGCCGGGCTCCATAGCCGCGAGGCCCGTTGCGCCGTTCCGAAGACACACGGCGCCGGACCCAAGCCTGCGCCGCGTTGACGCTATCGAGGAACGACCGCCCCAGCGCAAGCCGGCGCCCATGGTTACATCCGTCGGAATGGCGCCATGGGTTCGGCGACGATGGATCCCGGCCTGCGCCGGGATGACGATTTACAGGGTGCCGGCCCCGTAAACACCGTCTCAATGCAAACAGGGAACGGCGACCCGCGATGTTCCATCCTGCCCTCGCTATAATCCGCCGCTCCGCCCACCGAAAGTCCCCGCCATGCTGCACGCCCTCGCCGCCCTGCTGCTGTTCCAGCTGCTCGGCGAACTGATTGTCCGCTGGACCGCCCTGCCGCTGCCGGGCGCGCTGGCCGGCATGGCCTTGCTGCTCGCCGCGCTCGTCCTCAAGGGCCGTGTGCCTGAAGCGCTGGAGCGCACCACCGGCCGGCTGTTCCGCCACATGATGCTGATGTTCATACCGCTGGTCGCCGGCGTCGTCGTGCACTACGAGCGCGTGTCGGCCGAGTGGCTGCCCTTCGTGGTCGCCTGCGTCGCCGGCGCGGCGATGACCATCGCCGCCACCGCCCTGACGCTGCAGTGGCTGATGCGCCGCGCCGCGCGAAAGGCCGGCTGATGGACTTCATCCGCGACACCCTGCTGGCCGGACTGGCCGATACGCCGCTGCTGTGGTCGGCGCTGACGCTGCTGGTCTACCTTGCCGCGCTTGCGCTGTACCAGCGCAGCGGCCGCAATCCGCTGCTGCTGCCGGTGGCGACCGGCGTCACGGTCGTGATCCTGCTGCTCAGGCTCACTGGCACGCCGTACGCCGCCTATCACGACGGCACGCGGCTGTTCCATTTCTTTGTCGGCCCCGTGATCGTCGCGCTCGCCGTGCCGCTGTACTACCAGCTGGCCCGGCTGCGGGCGCACTGGTTCCCGCTGTGCGTCGCCACCCTGGTCGGCTCGACGGTCGGCATCCTGTCCGGCGTGCTGATCGCCTGGGCGCTCGGCGGCTCCGAGTTGACGATGATCTCGATCGCCGGCAAGTCGGCGACGATGCCGATCGCCATGGCGCTCACCGACAAGTTGCACGGGCTGGTCGCCATCGCCGCCGTGTCGGTCTTCCTCGCCGGCTTCGGCGGCATCGTTCTGGCCCGCCCGCTGCTGAACCTGCTGCGCGTGCAGGATCCGGCGGTGCGCGGCTTCTCGCTCGGCCTGACCGCGCATGCGCTCGGCACCGCCCGCGCGCTGCAGCACAACGAAACCGCCGGCGCGTTCGCCGCGCTCGGCATGGCATTGAACGGCGTGCTCACGCCGCTGCTGGTGCCGCTGCTGCTGTGGGCGACGCACTGGCTCGGCATCCTCGGCTGAGCCGGAACCGACGTTTCAGCTGATTTCCGGCGGACGCGGCGCAGGATGCCGCGATTCATGCGCACGCGCGGCACGCAGCACCAGCGCATCCCCGAACATCGGACCGACGAACTGCAGCCCGATCGGCAGGCCGTCGGTCGTCAGCCCGCAGGGCACCGTGATCGCCGGCTGCTGCGTCAGGTTGAACGGATAGCTGAACGGCGTCCAGCCCAGCATCGCCGTCGCATCCATCTTCTGCTGCCCGGCCGCGCGCGCGTCAAATGCCGGTATCGCCACCGTCGGCGTGACCAGCAAGTCATAACGCTGCATGAACTGCCGCATCAGGGAGCCCAGCGCGCCGCGGCGCAGGTTCAGCTGGTGCAGCGCGCTGGCGTCGAGCCGCCCGCCGAGCTCTGCCTCGGCCACGAAGTCCGGATCAGCCAGCGCCTGCTGCGCCGGCGTCATCGTGCGCCACAGCTGGTGCGCGACCGCAAACCACAGGCCGGTGGAAATGTCGATCGGATCATCAAAGCCGGGGTCAACCTGCTCGACCAGCGCGCCCTGCGCCTGCAGCCCGCGCACCGCCGCCTCGACCGCTTGCGCCACTTCGGCATCGACCTTCGCATAGCCGAGCGTGGGCGAATAGGCGATGCGCAGCCCGCGAATGCCATCGTTCAGCCCGACCGTGTAATCCGCGTTGTCGAATGGCAGCGCCGTCCAGTCACGCGCATCCGGTTGCTTCATCACGTTCAGCATCAGCGCGCAGTCGGGCACGCTCATCGTGTGCGGGCCGAGATGCGCGACGGTGCCGAACGGCGACAACGGATACGCGGGCACGCGGCCGAAGCTGGGCTTCATGCCGACGTTGCCGCAGAAAGCGGCCGGGATGCGCACGCTGCCGGCGCCGTCGGTGCCGACCGCCAGCGGACCGAGACCGGCCGCCACCGCCGCGGCCGCGCCGCCGGACGAGCCGCCGGTCGTGCGTGAAAGCTTCCACGGATTGCGCGTGATGCCGTGCAGCGGCGAATTCGTCTCGGCCTTGCAGCCGAACTCGGGCGTGGTGGTCTTGCCGAGCAGGACCGCCCCGGCCTCGCGCAAGCGCGCCGTCACCGGCGCATCGACGTCCCAGGCCTGCCCGGGATCGACGGTGCGGCTGCCGCGCAGCGTCGGCCAGCCGCGCGTCAGGATCAGGTCCTTGATCGACGCCGGCACGCCTTCCAGCGCGCCGACCGGCGTGCCGTCCTTGCGATGCCGCTGCCAGCGCGCCTCGCTCGCGCGCGCCGAGGCCAGCGCGGTGTCCGCGTCCACCACGCAGTAGGCGTTCAGCACCGGGTTCAGCCGCGCAATGCGCTCCAGCACGGCCTGTGCGGCGTCAACGGGTGACAGCTGTCCGCTGCGGTACAGCGCCAGCAGCTCGGTGGCAGTCAGGGCGTGGAGGGATTCCATGGGCATCGTCGTTCCGTGGTGTCGCGCAGCCGCGCAATGCCGACGAGTGTATGCGGGCACGGCCGCATGCATCAAGTGATGCCGCGCGCACCACTCCGGGCTTCATCGCGAAAGCCTGACCCCGGGCCGGCTCGCAGGTACAATCGCCGCTGCCGGCCTCGCCGGCCTTTCAACGATCCGGCATAAAACAAGAACAGAGAACGCAGATGCGAACAATGAGAATCAAGACGACAGCCCTCCTCCTGACCGCAGCGACCCTGGCCGGCTGCGGCGGCGTTTACCAGATCTCGCGCTATCCGGGCTTCGAGGGTACGCGCGCCGACTTCCGGCGCGACGAGCTGCTCTGCAACCAGCGCAACTTCTTCGTGTTCTCCGGCTCGGCCGACGCGTCGCAGACGATCTACATGACCAAGCAATTCATGACCTGCATGACGGAAAAAGGCTGGAAGTACTCGCTGAAGGAACGCAAGTTCTCGCTGATGAAGCAGGCGGGCGCGTAAGCCGGACACAGGTCAGCCGCGCAGCGCGGGATCCGCGCTGCCTGCGGCCTGACGAGACAGGCGCTCAGCCCACGCCGAGATAGATCCGCCGTATCCGGTCGTCCTGCCCCAGTTCGGCCGCGCTGCCCTGCTGCGCGACATGGCCGTGTTCGAGCACGTACGCGCGGTCGGCAATGTGCAGCGCCGACTGCGCATCCTGCTCGGCCATCAGGATCGCGACGCCGCCGTCGCAAATCTTGCGGATCGCGTCAAAGATCTCCAGCTTCAGCCGGTGCGCGATGCCGACCGAGGGCTCGTCGAGCAGCAGCAGTTTCGGCGCGCCCATCAGCGCGCGACCGATCGCGACCATCTGCTGCTGGCCGCCGGACAGCGTGCCGACCAGCTGCTGCGCGCGCTCTTTCAGGATCGGGAACAGCGCGAACACCCGCTCGAAATCCGCCGCCACCGCCGCCTTGTCGCGCCGCAGGTAGGCGCCCAGCTGCAGGTTTTTCAGCACCGTCAGCTCCGGGAACAGCCGCCGGCCTTCCGGGCAATGGCAGATGCCCAGGCCCACCGCCTGCTCGGTCGAGTAGCGATGCAGCGACTGTCCTTCGAATTCCAGCGTGCCCTGCGACGGCAGCGCGCGCGAGATCACTTTCAGCAGCGTCGACTTGCCGGCGCCGTTCGGTCCCAGCACCGTCACCAGCTCGCCCTGCGCGATCTGCAGGCTGATGTTTTCCAGAGCGATCGCCTTGCCGTAGGCGGCGGTCAGCCCGCGCATCTCGAGCATCATGCGCCCTCCTCTGCCGCCTGCCGGCCGATGTAAGCCTCGATCACGCGCGGATGGCTGACGATCTCCTGCGGCGTGCCCTGCGCGATCACCTCGCCGAAATCCAGCGCGACCACGCGCGACACCAGTTGCATGAACTCGCGCAGCTTGTGCTCGATCAGCAGGATCGTCAGTCCGCTGTCGCGATGCAGCTGGCGGATCAGCGCGGCGATCGCCTCGATCTCCGCGCTGCCGAGGCCGGCAAAGGGTTCGTCGAGCAGCAGCAGCTGCGGGTCAGTTGCCAGCGCCCGGGCGATCTCGAGCCGGCGCAGGTCGCCGTAGGACAGCAACTCGGACGGCGTGTCGGCCTTCGCCGCCAGGCCGACCTGCTCCAGCAGGCGCAGCGCGCGCGCCCCGAGGTCAGCGTCATGCACGCGCGGGCCGAGGCTGCCGACCAGCACATTCTCGATCACCGACAGGCCGACGAAGGGCCGGCACAGCTGAAAGGTGCGCGCCATGCCGAGATTGACGATCTTGTGCGGCTTCATGCCGCGCAGCGAATGGTCGCTGAAGATCACCGCGCCCTCGTCAGGCGCGATGAAGCCGGTCAGCAGGTTGAACAGGGTCGTCTTGCCGGCGCCGTTCGGCCCGAGCACGCCGACGATCTCGCCGCGCGCGACGTCGAGCGTCACGTTCTTCACCGCATGCAGGCCGCCGAAACGCTTGTTCAGGCCCTGCACCCGCAGCAGCACGTCTCCTTGCCGGATTTCGCTCATCGGCGGCCTCCGCTGAGTGCGCGGCGCATGCGCGCCCATGCCGGCGCGATGATGCCGTTCGGCAGGAAGAACAGGATGAAGATCAGCAGCAGGCTGTAGATCATCAGCCGCCATTCGCCGAAATTGCGCAAGCCCTCGGTCATCAGGGTCAGCAACAGCGCGCCGCCGACCGGTCCGTACACGGTGCCGATGCCGCCGACATAGACCATCGTGATCACCGTGATCGACGTGACCACCGCGAACAGTTGCGGGCTGACCTGCAGCTGGTAATGCGCATACAGCGCGCCGCCGAGGCCGGCAAAGGCCGCGCTGATCACCAGCGAGACGATCTTGTAGGTCGTGATCGGCAGGCCGGCCGCCAGGCAGGTCGCCTCGTCTCCCTTGATCGCGCGCAGGATCAGCCCCCAGCGCGAGCGCGCCAGCCAGGCCAGCAGCGCCGTGGTCACGCCGAGCAGCGCGAGCACGAACCAGTAGTAGTGCAGCGGGTCGCGGATCAAAGGCGCGATGTCCTGCAGCCCCTCCTCGCCGCCGCTGTATTCCCAGAAGATCAGCATCAGCCGCTGCATGATGACCGCGGCCGACAGCATCGCCAGCGCGAAGTACGGCCCGCGCAGGCGCAGCGTCGGGAAGCCGAGCAGCAGCCCGAAGGCCATCGCCGCCAGCATGCCGGCCGGCAGGCTCCACCACGGCCCCAGTCCCATCTGCACGTTCAGGAAGCCGGCCGCATACGCGCCCACGCCGATGAACAGCGAATGGCCGAAATTCTCGCGGCCGGTCAGGCCGGACATGAAGTCCCAGCTGACGGCCCAGATGCCGTAGATGGCCGCGACGGTCAGCACGCCGATCAGGTAATGGCCGGGAAACACCAGCGGCAGTGCCGCCAGCAACGCCAGCATGGCGACGCCGGTGACGCCGCTGGCCTTGTCGAGTCTCCGGAAGCCCGCCATCAGAAGGCCGCCCTTCTGCCGAACAGGCCCGCCGGCCGGAACACCAGCGTCAGCAGCGTTGCCAGCACCGACACGATTTCGGTCCAGCTGGTGGAAATCTCGTAGGCGACGATGGTTTCGGCATAGCCAAGCATGAAGGCCGCGAGGATGCTGCCGGGGATGGAGCCGAGCCCGCCGACCACCACGATCGCGAACGCCTTCACAATCGGCAGCAGGTGCATCGACGGCTGCACCGACAGGAAGGGTCCGGCGAGGATGCCGGCCAGCGCCGCCAGCGCCGCCGAGATCGCCATCACCAGCGAAAAGATGCGGTCGCTCGGTATGCCCATGTATTTCGCGGCCTGCGCATCCTGCGAGATCGCGAGGATCGCGCTGCCGAGCCGGGTGCGCTGGATGAACAGGTAGAGCGCGCCGATCGCGGCGGCGGCCACGGCCAGCGTCAGCAGCCGCTGTCCGGCGACGTCGACGCCGCCGATGCTCACTTTCGCATCGACGAAGGCCGGCACGTTGCGGTATTCCGAGCCGAACGTGAGGAACAGCGCCTGCTCGACCACCAGCGAGATCGCCAGCGTGATCATCAGCACCCCGAGCTGCGAATGGCGCAGCGGCCGGATCAGCACCTTTTCGACGACCACGCCGAACAGCGCGACGGCAGCGATCGCCAGCAGCGCGGCCAGCCACAGCGGCAGGCCGGCGATCGCGGTCAGCACATAGGCGCCGTACGCGCCCAGCGCATAGAACGAGCCGTGCGCGAGGTTCAGCACGCGCGCCACGCCGAAGATCAGCGTGAAGCCCACCGCGAGCATCGCGTAGATGGCGCTGGTGACCGCGCCGTAGATCAGGATCTCCACGCGCGGCTTACTTCTTCATCCACGGCGGCAGCATGAAACTCCCGGTGCGCAGCTCCTTCGGGTACAGCACCACGCGCTCGCCCTTGCCCTGCCATTGCACGAAGATCAGGTTGTTCTTGCCTTTGCCGACTTCGACGTCATGGCTGGCGTCGAAGGTGATCTCGCCGGCCACGCCCTCGTGCTTCGTCTTCTCCAGCTCCCTGATGATCTTCTCGGTGTCCATGCTGCCGGCGCGGCGCACCGCGTCCGCGTACAGCAGCACCGCGTCGTACGCATAGATCGCGGTGTAGACCGGGTAGTTCGGCGAGCTCTTCTTGAAATTATCGAAGAAGGGCACGGTCTTTTTGGTGATCGGCGCGCGCACCGCGAAGTTCACCGCGACCTCGGAGATGCACTTGCCGCCGATGCGATTGAAGAAATCGCCGTCCTGGCTCTTCACGTCGATGCCGCCGTAGGGAATCGGCACCTGCGCGTCATGCCACTGCTTGGCCAGCACGTCGCTGGAGCCGTGCGACAGCGCGACGACCATGTACTGCGCGCCGCTGGCCTTGACCTTCGCCAGCAGCGGCGAGAAGTCGGAGGTCTGCGTGTCGAACAGCTCGGTCATGCGGATGTCGGCGCCGGCCTCGGTCGCGCCCTTTTTCAGCACCGGTATCAGGTCCTGCACCCATTTCGCGTTCTCGCCGACGATCGCGATCTTCTTGTAGCCGAGCTCGCCCATCACGAAGCCGGAGATGTAGTCGACCAGCGCGCGCGCCTGATGGATCGCATTGATCGGACCAACGCGGAAGATGTACTTGTAGTTGTCGTAGTCGTTCTTCACCTTGGCGGTGATGCTCGGCGACGCGGCGCCGACGCCGAGGTAGATGGTCCTGGCCGCAGCGATGTGCGGCAGCTGCGCGAGCGTGACGCCGCTGGTGTAGCCGCCGATCAGCACGTCGGCCTTTTCGTCGGCGACCAGCTTCTTGATTGCGCTGATGCCGGTCTCGGGGTTCTCGGTCTCGTCGGCGCTGACGAACTCGAGCTTGCGGCCGAGCACGCCGCCCTGCCGGTTGACCTCGTCGACCGCCATCTTCACCGCGGTCAGCGTGTCGCGCCCGACCTGCAGCTGCACCGAGGTCGGCACGCCGATGCGGATCGGCTTGCCCTTGTCCTGCGCGACGCCGGGCAGCGGCGCCAGCCAAGCGATGGAAGATGCCAGCAGCGCCAGTGCGCGGCGCCGTGAGCGTGAATGGGAAACACCCGACCAACCTGCGACAACGCCTGCCATGCGACCTCCCCCTTGTCAGGATGTGCCGGCGCGCGCGGGCGGCCGGCTTTGTCATATGTGCGTGCTGCGTGCTGCTGTTACCTGTGTTCCTGCGACTGCGATCCCACGCTGCCGGCCGGCCGCGGCATGCCGATATCCGCAAGCCGCATCCGGTGCGGCGCCGGCGCGTTACAGCGGGAAAAACCCGACCGGACGCACCAGCTTGTTGTGCTGCACCTCGAGCGCGCCGAGCGCGGCGCTTTTTTCGATATAGCTCAGCCATTCCGGGTCGGCCCACATCGCGGCGCGGCGGCGCTCGCGGTCGGCCGCATCCTCGTAGCGCCAGATGTGCGTGTATTCGTTCGGATTGCCCGTCTCGGTGACCGCAAACAGCAGCGGCAGGCCAAGGTGGCGCGCCTGCGGTTCGCGGCCGCACTTTTCGTACAGCGCGAGATGGGCCTTGAGCGTGCCGGGCCGGCAAACATAGGTGCGTATGTCGAGCAGCATCCGGGCCTCCCGTCAGATCGTCATGCCGCCGTCGATCGAATAGACATTGCCGGTGGTGAAGGTCGACTCGTCGGACGCGAGGAAGACCACCAGCGGCGCAATCTCTTCCGGCTTGGCGAGGCGGCCCATCGGCTGGCGCGCGACGAACTGGCGGCGCGCCTCGATCGGGTCGGCGTACGCATTGATGCGGTCGCCGAGCGACGGCGTATCGACCGTGCCGGGGCAGATCGCATTGCAGCGGATGCCGCGACCGACATAATCGGCGGCGACCGACTTGGTCAGCCCGACCACGGCCGCCTTGCTGACGCCGTACACGCAGCGGTTCGGCAGGCCGCGCACGCTGGAGGCGACGCTGGCCATGTTGATGATCGAGCCGCGGCCGCGGTCAAGCATCGCGGGCAGCAGCGCCCGGATCATCCAGAAATGCGACTGCACGTTGAGCGACATCGCAAAGGCGAAGTCATCGTCGGTGGCCTCGAGGATGGTGCCGGCGTGGACGAAGCCGGCACAGTTGAACAGTACGTCGACGGCGCCGACACGCTCGGCGATGGCAACGATCGCCTCCTTGTCGAGCACGTCGAGCACGGCGGTGCGAATGTTCGGCGTGCCCTCGATCTCGCGCAGCAGCGCGGAATTGATGTCGGTGGCCCAGACGGTGGCGCCTTCGGCGGCCATCGCCAGCGCGGCCGCGCGGCCGATCCCCTGTCCGGCCGCTGTCACCAGCACGACCTTGTCCTTCAGGCGCATCTTGTCTCCTCGTTGCCTGTTTTTATGGTGGCGGTGCGTCTGCGCGCCCGCTGCAGGCAAAAGTTGAACGAGCCGGCGAATTTTGTCAATTGTGCAGCGCGGACACTGAAAGGCGGCCTTAGCCACAGGCAAAGCTTCACCTTCCCCCGTCAGTCAAGTAAAGTGAGGCCCGCCGGAGCTTCCGGCCCAATGAAATAAGAACATCATCATCCATCTGAGGCATCACACATGAGACACCTGCTGCTGGGCGTGGCGCTCGCCTGCTCCCTGAACGCCAACGCCGCGCAAAACATTTTCGAGATCGCGCCGGACGCGACCAACCCGAAATTCAGCACCTGCCGCTTCCAGGACTACGAGCAGGGCGCGAAACTGATCAGCACCTACATGCAATCGCTGATGTCGGACAAATACCTCGGCGAATGCGACGCCAGCCTGCTGAAGGACGTGCAGGACGGCGAGCGCAAGCAGAAGGCCATGTTGCCGGCAGTCGAGTCGCAGGTGGACTCCTGCTATTCGGCCGGCGACACCGAATTCATCAAGGCCGCAGCGAAGAAGCTGCTCGGCCAGATTCCGAAGTTCTGCGATTCGAAGAACGTCGGCGACGCAATGACGGACTGGGTCGCGAAGCTGAACGCAGAGAAATAACCGGGCGCGGCGAGGCCAAAGCCGACGCCCTTCAAATCGTCACCCCGGCCTGCGCCGGGACGACGTTTTAACGGCTGTCGGCTCTCGAATCGTCAATCCGGCGCAGGGTGAAGCGGGGTTTCAGAGCGCATGCGCTCGGCCCGCTGAACGGCATCGGCGTATTCGCCGATGCGCGGCCGGCAGGGCCGGGACCCGGCGTCTTACAGACTTCCCCGTTCATCGCGGAATCGTCGTCGTTAACTGACCGGCCTTCTCCGCGCCGGCTCAGTCTCCCGCCGCCTTCTTCCGGTGCACCGCGAACTTCATCAGCTGGTCGTCGCGCCAGCTGCGGCGCTCGTTCAGCTGCGTCGCCTGCAGCTTCTCG
>CAYZXP010000007.1:12688-25447 GCA_964482415.1 uncultured Bifidobacterium sp.
CTGGTCGTCGCGCCAGCTGCGGCGCTCGTTCAGCTGCGTCGCCTGCAGCTTCTCGCGGCGCTGTCCCTCGACCTCGCGGATCAGCTCCGCATCCCACGGTCGCTGCTGGTCGCGCGACGCGGCAATGCGGTGGAACAGCGGGCCGAAACGCTGCGCGTAATCGGCCACGCCCTCCGGCGCGTTCAGGTCGATGGTCTCGAACGGGCCCATGAAGGACCAGCGCCAGCCAAGGCCGTCGCGGATGGTCTTGTCGATGTCGTCGCAGCTGGCCACGCCGTCGGCCACCAGCGTCCACGCCTCGCGCAGCAGCACCGCCTGCAGGCGGTTCAGGATGAAACCCTCGATCTCCTTGTTCACGCGCACGACCGACTGGTTGACCGCTTCCATCAGCTGGTGCGTCCAGTCAACCGTGGCCGCCGACGTCTGCGGCGAACCGACCAGCTCGACGATCGGCACGAGGTAAGGCGGATTCACCGGATGCGCGACCAGCACGCGCGGCGAGATGCGCAGGTCGAGCGCGAAGTCGGACGCCGGAAAGCCCGAGGTGGAGCTGCCGACGATCAGCTGGTCGAAGCCGAGCGCGTCGATCTCCTCCATCAGCTGACGCTTCACGTCGACCTTCTCCAGCACCGACTCCTGCGCATAAGCGGCGCCGTCGAGCGCGTCACGCAGGCTGGTCGCGACGCTGATGCGCGCGCGGATCGCATCGGTCGCCTCCTGCAGCAGGCCATAGGCCTCCAGCTGCGCGAGCTGCTTTGCCACCAGCGCGGGCGCGCTGTCGAGCACCTGCGGCGCGCGGTCGTACATGCGCACCTGCAAGCCGGCGCGCGCAAACACGATGGCCCAGCCGGCGCCGACCAGGCCGGCGCCGATCACCGCTACCGGCCTGCCGCCGGTCAGTTCTGTCGCTTTCATGAGAGCAGTCTCCTTTGTGTGTATTTTTATATCAAAATCCTGTCCGGCCGGCGCGCGGCGCGCCGTCCCGGCGATGACGCGCTAGTGTGCTGCGGAGCGCCGGACTCCCGCATTCACATTCTGCTAACCCGCAATTCCAATTGCCAAAACATGAGGCAGCCAAAACCGGACACACTGCCGGCTGACCAAAAAGACAAGGAGACACTATGGCACGCAAGGTCATCATTACCTGCGCCGTCACCGGCGCGATCCATACCCCGACAATGTCGCCGTACCTGCCGGTCACGGCGCAGGAAATCGCCGATGCGGCGCTCGGCGCGGCCGAGGCCGGCGCGGCGATCGTGCACCTGCACGCGCGCGAGCCGCACAACGGCAAGCCTTCGCAGGACCCGGCGCTGTTCACGCCCTTCCTCACCGAGATCAAGCAGAAGAGCGACGTCGTCATCAACATCACCACCGGCGGCGCGCCGACCATGCTGGTGGAAGAGCGGCTCCGTCCTGCGCACCAGTTCCAGCCGGAAGTCGCGTCGCTGAACATGGGCTCGATGAACTTCGGCCTGTACGGCATGCTGTCGCGCTTCAAGGAATTCAAGTACGACTGGGAACAGCCCTACCTCGCCGGCAGCGATGACCGCGTGTTCAAGAACACCTTCCGCGACATCGCCTACATCCTCGAGTCCTGCAGCGACAACGGCACGCGCTTCGAGATCGAGTGCTATGACATCGGCCACCTGTACACCGCCGCGCACTTCATCGACCGCGGCCTGATCAAGGCCCCCTTCCTGATCCAGTCCGTGTTCGGGCTGCTCGGCGGCATCGGCACGCACCCGGAAGACGTCGCGCACATGAAGCGCACCGCAGACCGCCTGTTCGGCAACGACTATGTGTGGTCCGTGCTCGGCGCCGGCAAGAACCAGATACCGATCGGCACGCAGTCGCTCGCGCTCGGCGGCAACGTGCGCGTCGGCCTCGAAGACTCGCTGTGGGACGGCCCGGGCCAGCTGGCCAAGACCAATGCCGACCAGGTTCGCCGCATCCGCAAGGTAATCGAGGGCCTGTCGCTCGAGGTCGCCACGCCGGACGAGGCGCGCGCCATGCTGCAGCTGAAGGGCCGCAACAACGTCAACTTCTGACGCCCGCACCGGGCCGGTCCCCGAGATTTGCACACCGGGAAATATTTGACCCGGGTCAAATATTTTTTGACGGCAAACGCCTACGCTAAAGCACAGGCAATTAACCGTTATAAAAATCATGAGTGCAAAAATCGAGTTCACCGGCCCGGCCGCGATGGCCGACGACGGCGGCGTCAGTTTCGCCGCATTGCTGAACGGGCGGGCGATCCGCTGCCACTTCAGCGAAGAGACGCTGCAGGACGTCGATCCCGACGACCTGCACGGCGATCCCCTCGCGCAGTTCGAGGCGCACCGCTTCCGCCTGCTCGCCGCTGCCGAGCAGAAGATCCACAAGGGACTGCTGAACGACGGACAGGTCAGCGTCTATACGTCGGATCTGTGAGCGCGCGATCCCGATGACATTCCAACGCATCCTGCTGCCGGCGCTGTTGCTGGCCGCCAGCGCCGGCGCGCACGCTGAACTGGTCAAGGTGTTCGAGAACATCCGCGGCACGGTCGTCTATGCCGACTCGTCCACGCTGGCCGCCAACGGCCACATCCGCCGCATCGTCGAAGTGCAGTCGTATCGCGAGCCGGGCCCGCGCGGCATGCTGTCGATGAAGCTGCTGAAGGAGTACAACTGCCGCGACGAGACCGCGCAAATCATCTCGTACACGATGTACTCGGAACGCATGGCCGCCGGCCAGACGATCGGGCGCGTCGAGTCACCCGGCGACGTGCAGAAGCTGACGCAAAATCCGGGCGGCATCGGCGGCTGGCGCTATGCCTGCCGCAAGTAAGGCGCGCGCTTCCGCTTCCGTTCCCCCCTAGTGCAGCTGCGGGCCGACTTGCCGGGATAGCGGCAATCCGGCCACGGCGACGCACTATTGCTTTTACTCAAATGTTAATTCCCCAATGCAGGTAAAACGTGCAACGAGTTGCACGAAAAGGGGAAACGACATGGCATTGCGCTGCAAGCCGGGAGACATCGCGCTGGTGGTCAGGGCGGAACACCTGCACAACATTGGCCTGATCGTGAAAGTGCTCGGGCCTTACCCCGGCGGCGACATCGAGCTGCCGGGACGCGGCTTCCTGTGGGAAGTCGAGTGCAAGCAATTGCAGATGTGGATGATGAACGGGCAGGTGCGCTGGCGCCATCGCGGGCCGGTGCCGGACGATTACCTGCTGCCGCTGCGCGACAAGGCGACCGAACACGACCCGGCACAGGCTGCCGCGCCGGTGCCGCGCAAGCAAATGCGCGCGCAGCCGCCGGCCCGCTGAAGCGGCCGTCCGCATCCACGCCTCACAGGAACACCACCCGGTATCGCAGCGCGCCGACCGCGCGCCAGAACACCGCCAGCGGCGGAATCAGCACCGACGTGAGCAACAGCCCGCCGAGCGCGGCCGGCGCGCGGCTCGTGCCGTCGAGTCGCCTGAAGAACAAGGCGCCGCAGGACAGCAGCCACACCGAAGCGCCGGCCGCCGACCACCCGACGCTGCCGGCCAGCAGGCCGGCTGCGCCTGACGTCAGCGCCAGCGCATTCAGGTAGTAATCCCAGCGCGGCGTGCGCCGTATCGCCTGTCGATAGCGTCGCCTGTGCTTCTTGTACAGCAGCGCGTCGAACAGGATCTTGCGCTGCTGCGCGAGGCTCACGCTCCAGTCGGCCGGGCGAACCGGATGCAGCACCACCAGGTCATTCACCGTGACCACGCGCGCGCCGGCGTCGCACAGCCGGAAATACAGGTCGCTGTCCTCGCGCCATGCGGCGCGGAAGCGCTCGTCGAAGCCGCCGATGCATTGCAGCACCGTGCGCCGGCAGAAGCAGTTCGCGGTGACGAAGCCGGCGTCCTGCAGCCGCGCGGCGTCGCGCTCGTAATCGGTCGGCCGCGCCGGCAGCGGCACGCGCACGCGTCCCTGCAGCACCTCCGGCGCGCCCGCATCGCCGCCGGCCGTGAACGCCGCGCAAGCGCGCTCCAGCCAGTCGGGCTGTGCAATCGTGTCGTCATCGGTAAAGCCTACCCACGGCGCGCGCGCGGCGCGCCAGCCGAGGTTGCGCGCTGCCGCCGGCCCGCGCGGCCCGGGGTTGCGCAGGCAACGCACGGGCAGCCCGCATGCACGCGCCTGCGCGCAGCAGTCGGCGACGGCATCCGTGGGCGCCGGCGTGTCATCGACGACGATCACCTCGTAGCGCGAAGCCGGCAGCGACTGCGCGCGCAGCGCGGCCAGGCAGCGCGCCAGCAGCGGCAGGCGTCCGCAAGTGGGCACGACGACGGAAACGATCAGGCGATCCATTCCGCGCAATGCCGCAAGCATCGTTCCAGCGCCGGCCGTGGCACGGCATTTGCGAGACCGCGCGCCTGTCCGTCGATGAACCTGCGCCATGCTGACCCTCGGAATCAACGCCGCCTTCCATGACTGTTCGGCCTGCATCGTGCGCGACGGCATCGTGCTGGCCGCCGCCGAAGAGGAGCGCTTCACGCGCGTCAAGCACGGCAAGCGGCCGGTGCCTTTCACGGCCTGGCAACTGCCCTTCCATGCGATCGACTACTGCCTGCGCGAGGCCGACGCGGTGCTGGCCGAGATCGAGCATGTCGCCTATGCGTATGACCCGTGGCTGCAGCTGCCGGCCGGCAGCGACGCGCTGTCGCTGCCGCTGCAGCCGTCGCAGGCCGGCGCAGCGCAGGCGCCATGGGAGCCGCTGGCGCTGGCCTATGTGGCCAACGCGCCGCGGCAGCTGGCCGGCGGCGCGCCGCACCACCTGCGCGAACGCTTTGCCGGCGCACGCGCCGACGGACCGTATCGCTGGCATTTCGTCGAGCATCATCGCGCGCACGAGGCCAGCGCCTTCCTCGCCGCGCCTTTCGATGACTGCGCGGTGCTGGCCCTCGACGGCCGCGGCGAGTGCGCAACCGCCAGCTACGGGCTGTACCGTGACGGCCGCTACCGGCGGCTGCGCCAGCTCGACCTGCCGCATTCGCTCGGCCTGCTGTACGAGGCCGTCACCGCGCATCTCGGCTTCCTGCATTCGTCGGATGAATACAAGGTGATGGCGCTGGCGTCCTATGGCCAGCCGGTGTTTGCGCATGCGCTGTCGGCCTGCGTGCACTGGCTCGGTGACGGCGACTGCCGCGTCGACGCCGTCGACTGTCGCGCCCTGTTCGGCGAAGCGCGCATGCGCGGCGCGCCGCTGCTGCAGAGGCACGTCGACATTGCGCGCTCGCTGCAGCAGGTGCTGGAAGAGCGGGTGCTGCAGATGGCGGGCTGGCTGCATGAACAGACGCGGTCGCCGAACCTTGCGCTGGCCGGCGGCGTCGCGCTGAACTGCGTGATGAATGCGCGGCTGCGCGACGAAGGCCCGTGGCAGCGGGTCTGGGTGCAGCCTGCCGCCGGCGATGCCGGCACCGCGCTGGGGGCAGCGCTGTGGGTCGATGCGCAGCAGCGCGGCGACGGCGTTCGCCGCTGGCAGATGGACCATGCGTTCCTCGGGCCGGCGTTTTCGGAAGACGACATCGAGGCGCTGCTGCGGCAGGCGCGACTGCCCTACCGGCGCGCGCGGGATCTCGCGGGCGACGTGGCGGCGCTGCTGGCGCAGGACAAGGTGGTCGGCTGGTTCCAGCAGCGAATGGAATTCGGTCCGCGTGCGCTCGGCGCGCGCTCCATCCTGGCGTCGCCGCTGGACGCCGGCATGCAGGCGCGGCTGAACCTGATCAAGGACCGCGAAGACTTCCGGCCGGTCGCGCCGGTGGTGCCGGCCGAGCATGCCGCCGACTGGTTCGAGGGCGCGCGAGACATGGAGGATGCGCCGTTCATGACCTTCACCTTTCGCGTGCGCACCGACCGCGTGGCGCGCATACCGGCGGTGCGGCATGTCGACGGCAGCGCGCGCGTGCAGACCGTCACGCCCGCGCAGAACCCGGCGCTGCATGCGCTGCTGCAGGCGTTCGGCGCGCGTACCGGCGTGCCGGTGCTGGTGAATACCTCGTTCAATACACGGGGCGAGCCCATCGTCTGCACGCCGCGCGATGCGCTCGAATCGTTTTGCACGACCGCGCTGGATGCGCTGGCGATCGGCCCGTTCATCATCGACAAGTCCGGCTGGGGGCAAGGATGATGCAGCGGTCCGCGCGCGTGCTCGTGACCGGCGGCGCCGGCTTCCTCGGCTCGCACCTGTGCGAGCGGCTGCTGCTGCAGGGCGACGACGTGCTGTGCGTCGACAATTTTTACACCGGCAGCAAGCGCAACATCGCGCACCTGCTCGGCCATCCGCGCTTCGAGCTGCTGAGGCATGACGTGACCTTTCCGTTGTACGTCGAGGTCGACCGGATCTACAACCTCGCCTGCCCGGCGTCACCACCGCACTACCAGCATGACCCGGTGCAGACCACCAAGACCAGCGTGCACGGCGCGATCAACCTGCTGGGCCTGGCGCGGCGCACCGGCGCGCGGCTGCTGCAGGCGTCGACCAGCGAAGTGTACGGCGACCCGGCCTGCCATCCGCAGCGCGAGGACTACTGGGGCCATGTGAATCCGGTCGGGCCGCGCGCCTGCTATGACGAGGGCAAGCGCTGTGCGGAGACGCTGTGCTTCGATTACCGCCGCCAGCACGGGCTGGGCGTGAAGGTCGCGCGCATCTTCAACACCTATGGGCCGCGCATGCAGGCCGACGACGGGCGGGTGGTGTCGAACTTCATCGTGCAGGCGCTGACGGCGCAGGAATTGACCGTATTCGGCGACGGCCGGCAGACGCGCTCGTTCTGCTATGTCGATGACCTGGTCGACGGCTTGCTGCGGCTGATGGACAGCGCGGACGATTTCTGCGGGCCGGTCAATCTCGGCAACCCGTCGGAGTCGACCATGCTGGCGCTGGCGCGGCAGGTGATCGCCCTGTGCGGTTCAACGGCGACGCTGCGTTTCGCGCCTTTGCCGGCTGACGATCCGGTCCGGCGGCGGCCTGACATTACGCTGGCGACGCAGCGGCTGGGCTGGCGGCCTTCGGTGTCGCTGCGCGAGGGGCTGGAGAAGACGATCGACTATTTTCGCGGGCTGCTGCCGGTGCCGGAGGGTGATGCGGGCATAGCGCAGGAATGGCTGGCGGTCGGGCAGGTGCGGCCGCCAAGCGGGTTGCGGCATTGAGGGCCTTGCTTGCTGGCGTCCCGGCGCCGTGCGAGGTCCGGCAAAAGACGCTGGGTCGCGGCACACGACCCATGCGGGTCAGTTAAGGCCGTAAGGCAAAAAGTCACTGGGTCCCAGCCTGCGCCGGGACGACGGTATCGAGGAACGCCTCGTCTACCGCCTGACCGGCAAGGCGATATGCAAGGTCAAACAACAAGGTCAAACAACATTCGACCCGAATCAAACCCCCGCCGCCAGCGCGTCGCCGCTCCCCAGCAAGCGCTGCAGCAGGTCCCTCACCGGCCGGATCTCGCTGCCGAACGGCAGCTTGCCGGCGCCGCGGAAGAACAGGCCCTTGTGGGTATCGCCGTCGAATGCGTGGCCGAGTTGCTTGTCGATGCAGAACTGGCCCATTTCGCTCTTGCCGTCGCGCAGGCCGCAGTGAGCGAGGCAATCGAACGCCATGTTGCACAGGCCCTTCACATGCGCGACTGCCTTCAGCTTCGGCTCGATGCGCAGGTACTTGTCCAGCCACGGCGTGCGCACCGCGCGCGCCGGCAGTCCGGCCACGCTGACGAACTCGACCATGTCTTCCGGCTTCGCCTCGGCCAGCACGCGCTTGAACTCCGGCGCGGCATTCGATTCGGCCGTGACCGCGAATGCCGTGCCGAGCTGCACCGCCGCCGCGCCCAGCGCCTGCAGCCGCACGATGTCCTCATGCGAACTGATGCCGCCGGCCGCGATCAGCGGGATGTCGATGCCTTCGGCGGCGAAGAACTCGCGCACCGCCGGTATCGCAACGTCGAAATCGAAGCGGCGGTCGCCGAGGTCGCCCACGCGCGCCGCGCCGAGGTGGCCGCCGGCAAGCCGCGGATGCTCGATCACGATCGCATCGGGCAACCGGCCCTTCTTCATCCACTTGCGCACCACCAGCTGCACGCCGCGCGCATCCGACAGGATCGGTATCAGCGCCACGTCCGGATAATCCTGCGCAAGCTCCGGCAAATCCAGCGGCAGACCGGCGCCGACCACGATCGCATCCGCGCCGCTGGCCAGCGCCTGCTTCACATAGGCCTCGTACTCGCTGAGCGCGCGCATCACGTTCACCGCGATCACGCCGTTGCCGCCGGCGATCGCGCGCGCAGCGCGAATCTCGCGGTCGAGCGCCTCCAGGTTGGCCGCGTCAATCTCGGCCTTGGAGCCGGCGATCTTGGTCAGGTGCGCGGTCTTTTCCATCAGGTCAGGATGCAGGCGGCGCAGGTCAACCGACGAGATCGTCCCAATGCCGCCGGCCTGCGCGACCGTGCCGGCCAGGCCGCCCGCCGATACGCCGACGCCCATGCCACCCTGCACCACCGGGATCAGTTCACGTCCCCTGAGCTGCAGCGGACGCAGGCCGCTGGCGCGCGCCAGCGCGAGGAATTCGTTCAGGGATGTCGATTGAGGACCTGCAGCATTCATGGTCGGGCACACGCGAAGATAGGGACGCGCGATGTTCCCATTGCAGAACGGAAAAATGATTGACTCAGGTCAAAAACGCCCGGATCGGCCACCGGCCCGGCGGCGCTGCCGCAAAAAATTGACCTTGGTCAAAGAACCGGGCTGCTGCAGCGCGAGACACTCGTTACCGTTGACGCAGCCCCTGCCGGGCGCCCGGACGGGCACACGGGTCGCGGCGGTGTTTACGTGCGCTCTTTACCTGAGAAGCGTTCAGGAGGGAGGACCCCGTCCTCCCTGCTCTTCGGCCCGCCTTGTGCGGGCTCTTTTTTGCGCCGCGCCACCGCGGGAAGCGAAGGGTATGCCGCCCGTACGAAGCTACAATCGCGATCAGAAAAGACACCAGAGGCCGACGCAGCGTCCGGTAGCCCATTGCACAAGAAAATCCAGCAGCAGCCCGAGCGCCAGCAACGGCAGCCCGAAGTACACCACGCCCCAGACGGCGGCCATGACGGTCAGCCGCGGCTCCGGCAGGCGCCGTCCCATCACCGCCGGTTCGCGGCGCCTTGCCTTCAGTCGTTCGAACATCTCGCTCTCCGGGGGATCGATGGCGGCGGATTCTAATCCAATGCGGGTCCGCTGGGACGATCCTGACCCGGCCGCCTGGGACGCCGCGCATGCTGCCGCTGCAGGCGCATTGCAGCAGGACCGCGCTTACGGCGATGCGATGCTGGCGCTTCAGGTGCCGGTGCTGCGCGCCGTGGTCGAGCGCGACGGCGAACCGCTCGCGCTGGCGCAGTTCATCGTGCGCCGCTTCGGCCGGCTCGGCGCGGTCGCGCTGTGCTCGCGCGGCCCGCTGTGGCTGCGCCCGCTGGACCGCGCCGACAAGTCCCGCGCCTACCGCGCGCTCAGGCGCACATTGCCGCTCTCCGGGCTGCGCTTCATGCTGGTCACCCCCGAAGAAGCCGCGGGCGCGCCGAACGGCCTGTCGCCGCTGCGCCGGGTGATGACCGGCATGTCCACCGTGATGCTCGACCTCACGCAGCCGCCCGATGCGCTGCGTGCTGCGCTCGATCACCGCTGGCGCAACCGCCTGGTCAGCGGCGAGCGCGCCGGCCTGTCGGTGCAGCGCGTCGGGGCCAACCCGTCGCAATGGCGCTGGCTGGTCGACGCCGACATCGAGCAGCGCCGTCAGAAGGGGCTGTCCGGGCTGCCGGCGCCCTTCTTCGGGCACTACGTGCGCGTGCGTGCGCCGGCAACGAAGGCCATGCTCGCGCTGCGCGCCGACGCCGGCCGCGAGCGCGTGGCCGCGATGCTGTTCCTGCAGCACGGCGCGGCGGCCACCTACGAGATCGGCTGGAGCGGCGAGCGCGGGCGCGAGCTGCACGCGCACAACCTGCTGCTGTGGCAGGCGATCGGTGAGCTGCAGGCGCGCGGCGTGCGCCGGCTCGACCTTGGCGGCGTCAACACCGGCCGCAGCGCGGGACTGGCGCGCTTCAAGCTCGGCACCGGCGGCGAGGTGCTGACGCTGGCCGGCACCTACCTCGTTTGATTTACCCGCGCGCGGCGGGCTGATTTACCATGGAGACTGCCGGGCGCCGCGCGCACCGGCTTTTCGTTGAAAGGCACAAGCAAGTGAACAACAAGAACAGGATGGCCGCCGTCGCGCTGCTGGCCGCCACATGCTGCGGCAGCGCTGCCGCAGAAGACACGAAGATGGCGAAGCAGGCGCTGCATTGCTCGGCGATCTTCACGGTCTTCGCCGAGGCACTGACCGACGACGCCGCGCAGGCGCAGCAGTTCGCCAAAGGCGTGGACATTTTCACCGGCCTGTACGCGAAGGAGCGCGGCGGCGACGCCGCGCAGATGCGCCAGGAAGCGGCCACGCAGCGCGCCGCGCTGCTGCAGCAGTTTCGCGAGCAGATGAAGGACCGCGAGCCCTACCTGCGCGAGGACGGCGTGGTCTGCGGCGCGTGGGCCGACGGCTTTTTCGCGCAGGGCGACGACTATTCCTTCGTGCCGGTCTATCCGAAGGTGATCGGCATGGGCGCGCGGCAGAAGTACACGAAAATCGCCGCCGACGCGTTCACGCGCTGGAAGAAGTAAGCCGTCCGGCCGCGCGGTTTCAGATCATCGCCAGCGGCCGCTTGCGCTTCGGCGGCGGATACAGCGCATCAAGGCGCGCCAGCGTGCCGGCGTCGAGCGTCACCGACGCTGCGGCGAGGTTCTCGTCGATGCGCTCCGGCGTCGCCGATTTCGGTATCGCGACCACGCGGCCGCTGCGCACCGTCCACGCGAGCGCCAGCTGGGCGGCGGTGAGGCCGAGCGGCGCGGCGATCGCGGCCAGCTCCGCATCCTGGGCCAGCTCGCCCGAACCGAGCGGCGTGTACGCCATCAGCGGCATGCGCCGCGCTGCCATCGCCGGCAGCAGGTCGAACTCGGGGCCGCGCGCCAGCAGGCTGTAATACACCTGGTTCGCCGCGCAATCGTCGAGGCCCATCCGCGCCTCGGTCGCGCACCATGCATCCAGTTCGGGCTGGTCGAAATTGCTGACGCCCCAGTGGCGGATCAGTCCGCGCTCGCGCAGCGCGGCAAAGCCCTCCAGCGTGTGCTCGTACGGCACGCTGCCTTCCCAGTGCAGCAGGAACAGGTCTGCATAGTCGATCCCGAGCCGGCGCAGGCTGGCCTCGCAGGCGGCGATGGTGCCGTTGCGGCTCGCATGCATCGGCAGCACCTTGGTGACGATGCACAGCGACGCGCGCCGGTTCGCCCCAAAGGCCTTCAGCGCCTGCCCGACCACGCGCTCGGCGCCGCCGTCGGCATACATTTCAGCGGTATCGACCAGCCGCACGCCGCGTTCCAGCGCATGCAGCACCGCGCCGGCTTCGGCCTGCGCGGCCGATGGAGATTCGCCCATGTGCCAGGTGCCGAGGCCAATGGGCAGGTCATGGAACAGCGAAAGCGGTGTGGTCGTCATGGCAGGAAGGGTGCGGGGTTGGTTGGAAAATTCGGCCGGCTATGGCGGCGATGGTAGCGCGGCGACCCTGCGCGCGAGGCTGGCCGGCTCAAGTTCGTGCCCGCCGAGCCGATTATTTGCGCATGTACAGCAGCAGAGTCCCCCCATGTTCGTGATCGACAAGGCATCGGAACAGCGACAGCCGAGCGAGCGCGTGTCCTATCCGTTCGGCAGCATGTTCGTCGGCGACAGCATCCTGATCGAGGATTTCCGCCGCGCCGAGAGCGCGCGCGTGGCCGCGATCCAGTTTGCGCGCCGCCGTGGCGGCGCCTGCAAATTCTCATTGCGCAAGACCCGCGAGGGCTGGCGCATCTTCCGCATCGCCTAGAGGGCGTACTGCCCTCCGGGAGCCGGCTGCGCCATCCGGTCGTTCAGAACACGCCGGGGTAGTTTCCGCCGTCGATCAGCAGGTTCTGGCCGGTGATGTAGCCGGCCTGCGCGCTGCACAGGAACGCGCAATACGCGCCGAACTCCTGCGGGTCGCCGAAGCGGCGCGCCGGAATCGACTGCTGGCTTGCGGCGAGCATGTCGTCGGCGTTCTTGCCCTGCGCGGCGGCGACCTTGCCGAGCATGCCGACCAGCCGGTCGGTCGCGAACGAACCCGGCAGCAGGTTGTTGATGGTGACATTGTGCACCACGGTCTCGCGCGCGATGCCGGCGATGAAGCCGGTCAGGCCGGAGCGCGCGCCGCCGGACAGGTCAAGCGAGCGGATCGGCGCCTTCACCGAGCTGGACGTGATGTTGATGATGCGGCCGAAGCGGCGCGCGATCATGCCGTCGACGGTCGACTTGATCAGGTCGATCGGCGTCAGCATGTTGTTCTCGACGGCGCGACGCCAGTCGTCGAGGCCGAACTGGCGGAAATCGCCGGGCGGCGGTCCGCCGGCATTGGTGACCAGGATGTCGGGCGACGGGCAGGCAGCCAGCGCCTGCGCGCGGCCTTCCGGCGTCGTGATGTCGCAGGCGACGGCCTGCACGCTGGCGCCGCTGCCGGCGGCGATCGCCTGCATGTCGGCGCGGGTGGCCTCCAGCGTGGCCGCGTCACGCGCGACGATGGTCACGTTCACGCCCTCGCGCAACAGCGCCTCGGCGCATGCGCGGCCCAAACCCTTGCTGGCGCCGCAGACCAGCGCGTTCCTGCCCTTGATTCCCAGATCCATGGGGTG